>JBLIDB010000356.1:0-3041 GCA_047634015.1 Saprospiraceae bacterium | reverse complement strand
TTATATTACGACGAATAATTTCCAGTTCATCTTCTTTGCTCGGGTATCCGATATTGACCTTTAGCATAAATCTATCTGTCTGTGCTTCAGGCAGTGGATAAGTACCTTCTTGCTCTATCGGATTCTGCGTCGCCAATACAAGAAATGGTTCTTCCAATTTGAATGTTTCTCTTCCGATTGTTACTTGACGCTCTTGCATTGCTTCCAGAAGCGCACTTTGGACTTTAGCTGGAGCACGATTGATCTCATCCGCAAGGATGAAGTTAGAGAATATCGGACCTTTTCTTACGGAGAACTCATTTGTCTTCTGATTGAAGATCATTGTACCGAGGATATCAGAAGGCAGCAAATCCGGAGTGAATTGGATCCGATTAAATGATGCATTGATAATAGAGGACAATGTTTTTATCGCGAGCGTCTTCGCAAGTCCTGGAAGACCTTCGAGTAGCACGTGTCCATTGGATAGGAGGCCGAGTAATAACCTTTCCATCATATTATTCTGACCAACGATTACCTTACTGGCTTCGCGCTGTATATCATCCAAGAATGCACTATCAATGAGGATCTGTTGATTAAGTGCTTCTATATCTACATCTGTTTGCATAAGATTCTTGTTTGTTTTGTGATAGAATGTGCAAATATAAAACGGAATAGAGGTGTTCTATGCCTATTTGGGTATAGGTTTAACAGAATGTTTAGAAATGAATACGCTACTATCTACTTCTACGAACTCAGGACGTTCAGGAATAGGCGGTTTATATAAGGTTTCAAGGGGATTGATATGTAGGGCACGTATTAATGAGTCTGCGATTATATCCGCTTTACGATCTATCTCTATCTTACATTCTTTGATTTTTTCTATTCGGAGTTGTTCCACTCGCCCTTCATATCTGGCTTTTGCTTGCGTGTCGATCTCTTCCTCTGAAAGCCCACCACAGGAAACAAGAAAAAGCAATATAGTCAACTGCCAAGAGCGATATGAGGAATAATGGATCAATTGGAGCGGCGGTTTAGTATTGCGTCAATCTGTTTTTTTCTTCGCTGTATTATTGAATCTATACTTTGACTAATGAGTTCATCTTCTCTTAAGATACATAGGCTATCCATCTCATTAACGATACTCATACGATGATGTGAATACATTGTATCAGATCTGTACTTGACTTGTGGATCCATTAGATTGGCTTTGTTGCTGTCAGGTCCACATGATGTAAATATTGACACAGAGATCAAAAGAGCTGATATTGTCAAGTGATTTTTGAATCTACTATTGAAGTTAAGCATTCAACACTTTCTTACGTAAGATGAAATTCTGACCTAAATATACCTTTCTTACCACTTCGTCCGCAGCAAGTTCTTCTGCAGTGCCATCTTTTAATATTTTACCTTCGAACATAAGATATGCTCGATCTATTATGGACAGGGTCTCTTGCACATTATGATCAGTAATCAGAATCCCAATATTTTTCATCCTTAGTTTGGCTACTATTTCTTGGATATCTTCCACAGCGATGGGGTCTATTCCTGCGAAGGGTTCATCTAAGAGTATAAAGTTTGGATCTGTAGCCAAGGCACGAGCGATTTCAGTTCGACGTCTCTCTCCACCGGATAGAGAGTTTCCCATATTAGAGCGTACTTTTTCCAATCCGAATTCATCTATAAGGACTTCTAGCTTTATCTTTTGATCTGACTTACTTAGAGGCGTCATCTCCAGAATAGCCTTTATGTTATCTTCTACTGATAATTTTCGAAAGACCGATGCTTCCTGTGGCAGATACCCTATCCCTAAACGAGCACGTTTGTACATAGCCATTTTGGTAATATCTCTATCATCGAGATATACACTTCCAGCATCAGGTTGTACAAATCCGACAGTCATATAGAAGGTAGTAGTTTTTCCAGCACCATTCGGGCCGAGCAACCCCACAATCTCACCCTGATTGACTTCTATAGACATAGAATCAACCACTTGGCGCCCTCCATAGTTTTTCATTAAATTATCTGTCCTTAATCTCATCTTATATGCTAACGTCTTGAAGTTCTGGGTGTTGCCTGCTGGGCTTCAGGTGCTGGCTCATCTACAATACTTAATTCAAGCAAATTTAATGTTCTTCTAAGTGTTGATCCCGCTTGGATACTACCCAATGATTTTCTATAAATGTGCTCAGATTGTTGTTTTAGTATATAATTTCCAGGGTCCCATCGTCCATTATCATTTCTGTCATGAATGATCGTGATATTATATTCGATAGGTTTTAATCTCTCAAATAAAATCGTGCTATCAGAGGGCGAAAATATGGACTCTGTTATAAGTTTTTCTTTTTCCAGTAATTGAATGATATAATTAGAAGAGTCAAAATTTTCAAATTGCAATTCAATATCTCCGAAGTCAGATGCATTGGCAATTTTTATTTTGTAGTCTATAGTGTCATTCTTTTTATTATAAAAATCTATTATCGCTCCCGGAAGAAATTGTATTGGAATTTCCTGCCCTGCTACCCAGTTATAGGTTGCTTGTAATTTCATAGTTGGTTGCAATAGCGGGATCCAATTAAGAAATAGGGTGTCTTGGGTGAGCGAGTCGATTGTAATAATTGAAGAGATGTATTCTGGATTTACGCTTGTTATAGGATAGGAGAGTTGCAGTTCTAAGGTGTCCAAAGGATGCAAGCCAATTTGTTTGCCATGCGTTGTTCCAGTAATGTTAATGGGTCCAGGAATCGTATCAACAGAGTTTAAGTTGATTCTCGCCCCCACGGTATCCAGACTGCCATTCCGCATAGCCTCCCAATTAATACGTGTTAGAGTTGAAGGCTTATACCATAGGGTTGTTTTAGCTTGATTCTGGTCATTCAACTCCCAGAAATATTCCATGCTATCTAAAATACGTAAAGTGGTGAGATCTACATAAGGATCAAAGATTATGTCTATTTCACCTTGATTTCTAATGTCAAAACTTTTATAAGTTACTTCATTGACCTCTTTGAATACTTCTAAAGAAATCATATCGGTGGTATCGCCGGTAACAATGTACAGGGAGT
>JBLIDB010000355.1:0-3156 GCA_047634015.1 Saprospiraceae bacterium | reverse complement strand
AATGTTAGCTGAGACAATTGATCTAAGGAGGACACATTGACGCGACCTTTGCTCAGGTTATCAATCTCATGTTTTGGTAGCCCGAATACCTTGCCCATTTCTCGAACCGCACCATTGTATTGAAATGTATTGTAAGTAGCAAGAAGCGCAACTTGGTTGTTTTGTCCAAATCTATCAAAGATATATTGTGTCATATCTTCTCTGTCTCTCCATGAAAAATCTATATCAAAATCTGGAGGATTTGCTCTGTATAAATTCATAAACCGTTCGAAATACAAATCAAGATCTATAGGATCCACATCCGTTATTCCTAATAAGTAGGCTACTATACTATTGGCACCACTTCCTCTTCCTACATGATAATACCCACGATTTTTCGCATACTGTACGATGTCCCAGTTAGTTAGAAAGAATGCGACGTATCCCATTTTTTCAATGAGATCCATTTCTTTTTTTAGTCGACTCTGGATCGCTGGTGTAACTTTCTTGTAGCGATAGATAAGCCCCTTTGCACATTCTTGTTTCAGCAGTAAGAAGTCATCTTCAAAAGAATTGGTATAGGTCTTAATATTCTGAGGTTTGCGTTCCGGAGAGAAGTCAAATGTTACCTCGCATTGTTCGAGTAGTTGATCTGTGTTGAAGAGTATCCGAGGATGTTGATTGAGTCTTTCTCTTAATTCATCCGGGGGAAGCATGATTTCATCTGGAGGGGCTTGCTCATCAGTGGGGAGTTTACTTAGTAATGTGTTTTGACCTATTGCTCTTAATAGCCTATGTGTATTAAATCCCGTTTTATTTAGAAAAGAAATTGGATGGAGGAGTACAAATTTTTCTTCTCCATAAGGAAGATTGGAGAATTTCAATTTATTAATCTCCGAAAGTTTAATTCCTATGTACTCATTCGATCGGATTTTATAATTAGGTTTTTTTGCAATCTTACTAAATGGGTAGATAATAAAAGCATTCGGTAATTCTGGAGCTTCTTCTGGTAATTCTAATTTTTCATGAGAATGATAAGATAGAAAATCATTGAGCTCTTTAAAACCCTCATTGTTTTTCGCTAATCCAATATACTCCTGGGTGATTCCATTTCGGAAATCGATGCCTATTATGGGTTTGATACCATACTTCGGAGCCAGCCTGATAAAATTAAGACAAGCTGAAGTGTTATTAATATCTGTAAGTGCTATTTTTCTAATATCGTTCTTTGCGACTAATTGTAATAGGGCTTCCTCCGAGATGGTCCCGTAGCGAAAGCTATAATGTGTATGACAATTGAGATACATAGAATGAATGAAAGGTTAACTCCTTTACAAGTAATGAGTAATATACAGTACAATAAAGCAAATGGGCTACTGCTTTGTTTAGTGTAATGCCTCAAGCGCATCCCCAACTACAAACGAGCTCCCCCCGATATATATCATTTCATTGGCTTTCGCTTTCATCTTGGCTGCCGTTATTCCTTTTATTACTGAGTTGTAGCTATCACCACTAAGACCATATTGCTTAGCATTATTGGCAACTTGATCTGACGGAATTGCGCGTTCTATATTTGCATTGACAAAGTAGTAGGAAGCTTCTTTAGGAAAGAGAGCGAGAACCTTATCAAGATCCTTATCTCTAACAAACCCAATCACAAAATGAATTTTTTTATTGAGTACTACCACTTTTTCTAACACTTTGCCTAGAGCATCTTCGTTATGAGCGCTATCAGCGATCATAAGCGGATCCTCTTGAAGTATTTGCCATCGACCGATATAGTTAGTGATCGATCTATATTTTTCAATCCCTAGATTAATAGCATTTTGGTTCCAAGGAACTTCTTCAATCCTCGCATAGGATTCAATCGTTTCTAAAGCTGTAATTATATTTTCTTGAAAGAAGGGAGATTGACCTGGATGCCAGCCAATAGTTATCTCATGATTACGGCTTAGAATATGAAATGAATCCTCTATTTTCGTAGCTTGCCAGTTCAAGGAAGCCCATTCGACAGTAGATTTTTGACTTGCGGCTTTTTCCATAAACACTTGATCACAACTTGATTGGTAGCGACCGATTACGACAGGAGTTCGACTTTTAATAATTCCGGCTTTTTCTCCAGCTATTTCATATATAGTCTCACCCAACATAGATTGATGATCGAGGGATATATGGGTAATGACAGAAAGAATGGGGCTAATAATATTAGTGCTATCCAATCTGCCTCCCAGTCCAGTCTCAATGATGGCTATGTCAACCTCTTCTGATTTGAAATAATCAAAGGCCATAGCGACGGTTACTTCAAAGAATGAAGGTTGAATATCTGTCATTAGAGATCGATGCGATTCAACCCAATCGATTATATAATCTTCACTTACTAATTGACCATTGACTTTTATACGTTCTCTGAAGTCCACGTAGTGAGGAGATGTATAGATCCCTACGGTAAGGCCCATGGATTGCAATATGGCAGAGACTATATGAGTTACAGTCCCTTTTCCATTAGTCCCTGCTATATGAATAGTCTTATAGGATTCTTGTGGTTGTTCTAATGCTCTACATAAGTTTATAATATTGCTTAGGTCTTTCTTAAAGGCTTTAGCACCACTTCTTTGATACATAGGAAGTAAGTGAAATAGGTAATCAGTGGTCTCTTTATATGTGAGCTTCATATTAGTAACTGTGAATTAATAAGTTGGTTATTTCGATGAGTTTATTACAATCTTAGTTAATGCTTTAAGGAAGGATAATTGTTGATACTTTGACTGAATTAAAGTGAAAAATAAGGACAAAAGTAGCATCCTAATTGTTAAGATATTATTTTACTGTTACTCTCGGTAAAATTAAATTTGAGTCCACACCAGAAAGTAGTCAAAATTGACATGGGACTAAATTTATAAAATTGAAAAGCGCTAGATTTCATTTTTATAATATCTTGTAGTAGAAGCATTCAGTATGTACCACAAGTGCAAAAGAAGTAAATAAGCTGCAAATTTAAAGTTTTTACCAACAATTCGAGTCATATTGACCCATAAGGCTCGTGAGATGAGATACCATTGGCATTTAATTTGTCTGCGATATACGATTTTGTTCCTTTTTTTGAGCCTATGGAAACATTGGTGGATTGTGGATTCCACATTGGCGCGTAAATTATAACTGGAAGTATCCGCTTGCGAT
>JBLIDB010000354.1:0-3182 GCA_047634015.1 Saprospiraceae bacterium | reverse complement strand
TGTGCCATTGTAACTATGAATGGCCAACCTGTTGACAAATTCAAAATCAGGATTATTGACAGTTAATGAGATAGGGGAGAAATTAACACTACCATCTGTTGATTTATAGATGCCGTTACCCTTTATACAGTTGTTGAAGCTATGACCTTCACCTGTTCCGAAATAGATGATGTTGGCATTATTGGGATCTTGGACAATAGATGTTACAGACATATTATTGTACTGATCGCTGATGATAGTCCAGTTCACACCAGCATTGGTACACTTCCAGATGCCCCCAGAGGCACCTCCTGCCCAGATTATATTTCCAGAAGCATCTCGACTGTCTATCATCAAGGTTTTTGTACGCCCCGAGATATTAGATGGTCCTCGCTCTTGCCAATTGATTCCTCCAATAGGATCTTTTTCTTTAAGTTTTTTCTGTGTATATAGATAATCCTTAGTAATCCGCTCTGCTGGAACAGATTTGGTTTTGGGGTCTATAATCTTGGCTAATTCATGATTTGCTTTTCCAATAATGGTTTGTTTGAGTGGAGGTTTGTTTCTGATAATATCAGGTCCATCTATTTTTTCAAAAAGGGCAAATAAATAGGATTGTAAGTAGACAAAAATATAACGTTATATTTTTCATCTTAAAGGAGTTCAATGATGGATTTAAGAATGTCCAGATCTCACTATAAATATAGTGAACGGAGCGCACATATAACATAGAGGAAGTACTACATATTCCCACTCTTCTTAAGTGAGAATACATCTATATGAATACATATAGATGGCGTCCTGAATATTGCTAAAAGAGATATTTTTCGGTACCTACGGGCTATTTGAAAAGGAAAACATTTTAGTCGAGGTTTTTCAGAGATCTTATGAGCCGCACTGAATTGGATATAGCAGCGGATACTTATCTCTTGAGTTTTGATCGGCATAAAAAGCCACAATCATTAAAGTATATAAATTAAGGATCCATCCATCCGAGAAATCCCTCTTTTCGGGTATTTTGAGGTCTTTTATACATCAACTAATGAAACTGCTCTCTTTTTCTTTCAATATATTCATGAATATCAACATGACTTCAATAATTAAAATGGCTTCGGTTTTACTTCTGGGCGTCGTTCTTATGACAGGGTGCGATAAGAATGGAGATGCACCAATAAGCGATAATGAATTAGCATCTACCTACCGTGAAACACATCGTCTCCAGTTTCATTTCTCGCCACCAGCCAACTGGATGAACGACCCGAATGGGATGGTCTATTACGAAGGAGAGTATCATCTCTTCTATCAGTATTATCCAGATAGTACGGTATGGGGACCTATGCATTGGGGGCATGCAGTAAGTCCTGATATGGTTTATTGGGAACATCTTCCCATAGCCTTATATCCAGATGACTTAGGATATATATTTTCAGGAAGCGCAGTAATCGATTGGAATAATACAAGTGGATTTGGAAAGGAGGACAAACCCCCAATGGTTGCTATTTTTACGCATCATAATATTGAGGGTGAGAAGGAAGAAGGGAATAAGACTTTTCAATATCAAAGTCTCGCTTATAGTAATGATAAGGGGCGAACATGGACGAAGTATGAGGACAATCCAGTTATAGACAATCCAGGAGTAAGAGATTTTAGAGATCCCAAAGTAAGTTGGATAACAGACAAGTGGGTAATGGTATTTGCTGCGGGAGACCATATCAAGTTCTATACTTCAGCGAATCTAAAAGATTGGAACCATGAAAGTGATTGGGGCTTAGGTAGCGGAGCACAAGGCAGACCATGGGAATGTCCTGATTTCTTCTCTATGAAGGTAGAAGGCTCAGATGAAGAAAAGTATGTGCTCATTGTAAGCATAGGAAAGGGCGCCTATAATTCAGGCTCAGGGACGCAATATTTCATAGGAGATTGGGATGGCCATCAATTTGTTAATAGTAATGATTCAACTGAGACCAAGTGGCTTGACTTTGGTAAGGATAACTATGCAGGTGTTACTTGGGCAGATGTGCCTGAGGAAGATGGACGAAGATTATTTTTGGGTTGGATGTCCAATTGGCAATATGCTCAAGTTGTACCTACCGAAAAATGGCGTAGCGCGATGACACTTCCAAGAGAATTGAAGTTAGAAAAGACGAATCTTGGATTGCTTGTTTCCAGCTACCCAGTTAAGGAGGTTGAAAAATTAGATGGCAAATATTTTGAATTGCCTCCTCAAGTTTTTAAGGAGAATACAATTATAAACAAGAACCCAGAAGTGCAGCTTTTGAAATTGGATTTAAAATTTAAAATTCCTGAACATGGAATTGTAGAAATACAATTCTCTAATGCTCAGAATGAATTCTTGTCGGTTGGCTACAGTGCTGCGGAAAAGTCATACTTTGTAGATAGGATGTTTACAGGTAAGTATGAATTCAGCGATATGTTTGCAGATTACCATACAAGTAAAGCTCCATATGCGAAGGAGGAAGTTGAGTTTTTAATTTACCTGGATATGTCTTCCATAGAGTTGTTCGCTGATGGAGGAAAATGCGTAATGACTGAAATATTCTTTCCATCTGAACCTTTTAATAAAGTTGAGATTATTACTGAAGCCAATTATGTAGAACTGGTTGATGGAAGAATCACTCCGTTAAAGGGAATCTGGCGGTGATCACTTATTAATATGCGATTATCAATGAGGAAATAACAAAGAACAATTCTCAGTTTATAATTCTCAATTAACAATCTATGATGTTAGTTGATAAACTAACAACTAACAATGAAATGCAACTATCAACTACTGTTCGTATAGCTCCGTTTCTGGATAGAAGGTTCCCCATGAGAACCAGTAACCCATAAATTGTTTAGCTAATACCAGGCTTTTATTCGATCCATCATCGGCATATCCAAGAATATCATACTTCGTGCCACTAACATCTTGAATAATAAAAGGGAAATCGCTATCTGGGAGAGATGTGTACGTTTCGTTGAGGTTGCGAATTAGGAAGGCTACTATAAAGTTGTGTTTGAAACTACGTGCGACTAATAATTTTTGACTATCGAATTCATCGTGTATTATTTCTAATGAAGATTGCGAATCGCTAAATGTATATCCCTTCACCTCACCACTAACAAAGACACCAAGAACGCGATCTTTTGCTGGAAGTCTATTGTCGGTATTACTTACTGGGAATATGATGTTGTCGTTATTC
>JBLIDB010000353.1:0-3193 GCA_047634015.1 Saprospiraceae bacterium | reverse complement strand
TGAATGCTTATAATTGGTTTTTCGATTTGATTGTATTGTTTTCGAGTTCTGATTGGTCAATATAGTCTCTGGATTGTGCTAAATAGAGACAGATAACAACTTCAATTCCTGATCGAACGGAGTAGCCAAGAAACTTGAAAAATTGTTTGTTTGTCTTGTTGGCCCTTCCGCTATATTCAGAAAGATAGAGCCTACAGCTCTTTTTATTTGTGAGGTTAAGCTGAACATTTCCTCTTTAGGAAATTTGCGGGTCAGAAAATGAATATTAGTATCGAATTCAAGAGACTCTTGCCATACCCGTAATTTTTCAAATTTAAATGCCATTGCTTTTGATTCTCTGTGTATAAAGTGTCGACTGTCCAATGTTCATCTGTCGACGGTCAAACTGTCGACCGTCCAACCACATTCACTCCCCCTTCCATTCTGGATTTCTTTTTCCCCTAAATGCTCTAAGCCCTTCTTGTCCATCTTGAGTACCAATCGTCATCATAAGCATGTCATGTAGATATTTATGTTCGGCAGCGGAGGGTTGTATTTTATCATAGGCTTCGAGCCCATACTTGATAGCAGATGGTGAATTCTGTTTGAGTTCTAAAATTATATTTTCAGTTTCTTGGCCTATAGTATCCTGGCCGGATATGCTACTTACGAGCCCATATCGCTCTGCATCTTGTACAGATAAATTATAACCTCTTATACACCAATCCACTACTTTCCGGGCTGGCATCACTTTTAGTAAAGCTGCCATTACTTGAAATGGATAGATCCCACGTTTGACTTCTGGTAAGCCAAATTTCACATTGTCTTGAGCGATAACAATATTACATCCCGCTAAGAAGAAGAATCCTCCTGCGTAAACATCACCTGTGACTTTGGCGATAGTAGGTTTGTATACTTTATTAAAGAGCTCACCAATTAGTACTTCTCCTTCAGGCTCAGGAACTGTTGAATTATTAGGCTCTATAATACCTGCCATTGCCTTCAGATCAGCACCAGCACAAAATACGTTTCCCTTTGCTTGGATAACAATCATCCAGACGGAAGATTCATAATGTGCCCGATTCATAGCATATGCTATCTCATTTACCATCTGAGGGTGTAAGGAATTTTTCTTAGCTTCTCGAGCAAGGGTCAACCACATAACATTATCTGCTTCTCTCACTTCGATGTAGGCGAAGGTGTGTTCGGCGATCTTCGTGGTTTGTTCCTTAGTATATAGATTCATATTTAGCTTTTAGAACTGAGATTAGAAATTAACAAGTGTGCTAAGATCGACTTCAAATGGTTCCCCAAGATTTTGGAGAATATCAGAGCCAAAAAATTTATTAAATGAAAATTTCCCTTTTTCTGTAAAGTGAGGAATTAGAATACTCCAGATGAGACGTTCTCCATCTTCTTTAGTCTTATTGCCTCGGATGACTTGTTGCGGCAACCAGAAGAATGTGAGCATCCAGGTGATAAGGGCTATGTTATTATAAATACCGGGATATGCTTCTGGTCGCATGTTACCGAGCTGGATGGCGAACGCTATTGCTGCTCGATTGTCTGCAATAGATTGGGAGGTCATCTCACGGAATTGCTCCTTGATTATAGGGTCATTCAGCACATGAGAATCCAAGAAGATAAAGCTGTACTCTTTCTGAAACTTGTAATAGAGTTGAATTTCATTGTGCAGATTCTCAAATGAGGGAAGCTGACGAGATTTATTGCGCTCTGTTTTGATTTTAGTCCACATTTCCTCTGCTATAGCACTTAGAAGTGCTTCCTTATCCTTGAAATGATAAGTGAGATTCCCGCGACTCATATTGAGCGCTTGGGCGAGACCTAATAAGTTGACAGAGGCATACCCATGTTTATTGAAGTATGCTGTGGCGTCTTGAATGATAGTTGTTTTCTTACTCATGATCGTATATCCGACCACAAGTTAAGAATAACTAATGAATTAGTCAAAAGTGACTAAATGATGGCAAGGCCCATGTATATAATCTCCAACTAAATTGGACGAAGTAGGAAGATGTTGGCGTAGAATTCAACTGGCGATAGGAAACAATTGAGAGGGAAAGTGTCTGTACTTTGATTTATTTAATTTTAGGATTCCCTTGAATCTTTTGTTTAAAACAAACCAAATAACAGTTCAGGCCGCTATCCAATCACCTCTAAGAGGACTCCCTTATGGATTCTCAACTTTTGCCTATCAATCCCTGAATACTATCCTTAGCATCGCCAAAGAGCATCTTTGTCTTCTCATGGAAGAAGAGTTGTTTTGAATTTAAAGCTAAAATTGAAAATATATAAATGTACTATTCTCTCCATACGCGCCAAATATTGAAATCGAAAAAATTAGCAAAACGTAACTTATCCACCTATAAATCAATGGCGAATTAAGAAGTTTAGTGAAGATGTCATATTTGTTTTCGAAATAATGTACGGGGATAATGACCACAAGGAATATTAGTGAAATATGTAATTCAATGGATTGAGTAGCATCATTAAAGATGTTATATTCTGTAATATCGAAAGAACTTAGATTAAACATGCCTTTGAAGTATAAGAAGGCTTGAGCTATAGATTCAGACCTAAAGAAAATCCATCCTATAGTAACAATAGTATATGTGTAGAAAGCTGTTATTCCCATGGGAAGATTTGTTATAATCTTACCGAAGGAGGTTCGTTCTAATATGATAAAGAATCCATGAAATAGTCCCCATATTAAAAAGACCCAGCTGGCACCATGCCATAATCCAGTAACTACAAATACTATTAATAGATTTCTGTAGATTTTCCTTTTAGGAACTTTACTTCCGCCAAGAGGAATATATAAATAGTCGCGAAACCAAGTAGATAGTGAAATGTGCCAACGACGCCAAAAATCTCTAATACCTTTGCTGAAGTAAGGTCCCTTAAAATTGGGCATTAGATTAAACCCTAAAATTTTTGCTGAACCTATTGCAATATCCGTATATCCCGAAAAGTCGCAATAAATTTGAAAACTAAAAAGAATGGCGCCCAAAATCAAAGGAGTAGATCCGTAAGCTTCTGGATTGGAAAACACTATATCCACATATTCCGCGAAGCGATCGGCGATGACGAGTTTTTTGAATAGTCCGATTAAAATCATAATAGCTCCTAACCGAAACCTATCGTAACCTGGATTCAACTAATAAATGCAACGTGCACTTGATTGTCCAATATT
>JBLIDB010000352.1:0-3237 GCA_047634015.1 Saprospiraceae bacterium | reverse complement strand
CAGAATATGTTGTTCATTCAATTAGAGGATGGGGCACATCTCATTGCATCCGACGATGCAATCATAGATCAAAAATGGAATCATTTTGCCATTTCATATAATGAAGAAGCTGGTACTTTAGCCATGTATAAAAACGGGGTGCCGATAATAAATGGGAATGTAAAACAAAACTATTATCCCGCTTATAGTTCGACTGGACAATTGTTTGTTGGGAAACATGCAGCAGGAAACTCACGACCATTTCGAGGCCTCATTCATGAGCTTAGACTCTGGAATATACCTCGTCTTCAAGAGGACATCTCATCAAAATCTACAATCAGTCTAAGTGGCAGAGAGTCTGGACTAATAGGAAATTGGCCTATGAACGAGGCATTTGGTAATAAAGGAAATGATAAAGTACGTGCAAGGCATATGGCTATAGAAGGAGCTACATGGGCAGTTTCACCGGCTAGTCATTCATTTGAATTTTCTGGTAATGAGAATTATTTAAAAGTGGAAGATGCTGGTCAGCTTTCTTTCTCAGAAGAGGCAGATCTAACCTTTGAAGCATGGATAAGACCAGCTAGTCTTGGAAACAAAATGTCCATCCTATCAAATGGGCATCCTTCTGATACTGCACCATCACTTTGGGATATTTTCATTGATCCATCGAGTAATTTAATAATTTCTAATAATGGAAATGAACTAGTTGGTCCCCCTATTCTATTAAATGAGTGGCAACATATCGCAATCGTCATAGAAAGAACAAGAGCAGTATCGATATATTTAAATGGCCAATTGGTTAATACTGGAAATGCATCGATTTTTAAGGATTTTGGTGCTTTGTCCTTATATATTGGATCAAGAGGGCAAATAGTAAATAATCAAGAAAGTATAGATCAATTCTTTACAGGCCTTTTAGACGAAATAAGAATTTGGAATGTTGCTCGAAAACCCGAACAAATACGGAGGGATTTTATAAATCAGCTTTATGGCAACGAGCCTGGCCTTGTCGCATACTATCCTTTTGACATCTATACGAGAGATGACACGGGAGCTCTACTACCAGTCCCCGATCCCACTCTAGAAGATAAATCAATAGAAGACATCTTTTATTTTAACCTTGTAGAATATGGGACGGGCCAATTTATGTCCTTAACGCCAACAATCAGATTACCTCGTCAAGTTGTTGATTTGACACCTTCATGGTCCGTTAATAGTGATCAGATTTTTTTAGAGATTGATAAGGAGCCTAACCGTATAGAGAATGTGACTTTTGATATTACGGTAAGAGGAATCAGAGATCTAGCTGGAAACGTCATGGAGTCTCCAGAAACCTGGATTGCATATATTAACAAAAATCAAGTATTCTGGGAAGAAGAGTACTTCCAATTTGAAAAGAAATTGGAAGATAATTTAAGTTTCAAAGCGAAGATAAAGAACACTGGAGGAAGTCAAGAGTCTTACAACTTAAGCAACTTGCCATCATGGTTATCTGCGAGTCCATCATCTGGATTAATAGAGCCTAATAGCTCAGTGGAAGTCACGTTTTCGGTGCAGCCACTTTTGAATATTGGTGAATATGAACAAGATGTATTTGTAACGACAGAGAGTTTTGGATTTAATGAGAGGCTGTTATTGGACTTGAAAGTTGCCGTAGATCCACCGGAATGGGTTATCGATGAAGACGCATTCCCGAATAGTATGAATATTACAGGCCAGTTGTTAATCAATGATGTGATTAGCACGGATCCGGAGGATATGGTATCTGTCTGGGTAAATGATTCTTTGAGGGGCGTAAGCCATGTCGAGTTCGATCCGAGCTCTGGAAAAGACCTCGTGTTTTTAACGATATTAAGCGATTCCGCATCTATGGATCCTTTAGTATTCAAAGCATGGGATGCGAGTAGAGGAAGGTTGTTAGTGGATTTGGAACCTCTGGACTTGGTATATACGAATAACCAAATCCTGGGTAGTCGAAGCAACCCTCTTGATATCAAAGCGACAGTCCTTACAGAGTTGACATATGCGATGAAGCCAGGTTGGAATTGGATTTCATTTCCACTCGCTGCGGCAGTATTGTCTGATGCGAATCTGACCTTACAAGAACTATCTCCAACAGAAAATGATCAAATGAATTATCCTGGAAAGAACCATGTCTTTTCAGCGGGTTCTTGGCTTGGTGGAGATGCGCTATCTACCGATAGAGGATACAAGATCAAATTAGCTAAGGCAGATACGTTCCGTTATGAAGGAACATTTGTAGAACCATCTTTACTCACAGAAATAATGCATATAGATTCAGGTTGGAACTGGATCGGAGTGAAGAGTGAATTTATAATTGATGTGCCGAGTGCGATGGCAAGCTTAGATCCGCAGACAGGAGATGTCATCAAGGGACAACGGAGTTTTGCCTTATACGAAGATGGCTTCGGATGGGGAGGAAATCTGGATTTTCTAAAACCTCAGGATGGCTATATGCTTAAATACCATAAAGCGGATCAATTGATATATCCTGGTAATCTAAATGCACGAGAAAAACCAGAAACACAATTAAAATCCCGCTCTCAAAGAGGTAAGGCGTATGCAGCCTTAGAAAAAAGCCTGGATTACGCTACGGGACAATATAGTTCTACGATGTCTCTAATAGCGGAGATCGATGCATGTATCGCATTGAATGCTGGTGATGCGCAATTGGACTTGTCCCAATGGTCCTTAGTAGCTCATGCAGGAGATGAGTGCAGAGGCTTGGTAGAATCCACATGGCAATCCATTACAGGCAAGTATGTCTACTATCTCAGTATCGAGGGAAGTAGTGGGGTAGATTTGAATTTTCAATTAGTGCATAACACGAATGGCGGGAAGATTTCTCTAAGTCAGACGATGCAGTTTGTATCTAATGGGGTAACCGGCATGAATTCATCTCCATATCAGTTTACATGTATACCTGTTGATGATTGTCTTGAGACAAGCTTATTCCAAAGTGGAGATATTGATATGTCACAAATGGAAATGGAGCATCGTGTGATGATGGATCTTCGTTCTGATGCACTATTACCGAGTGATCGAATATATAGGTTCCGAGCAGGCAACAGTATAGAGTTGATACGCGGATTCGAAGTGTCGGATAAAGCAATATTGGAGGCATACATAGAGGATTGTATTACAACAAAGCAATAGTCATGAGAATAGAGAATAGAAGTAAACAAGCGAGAAACATGACTAAAACTGTAATAAAAGGATCAATAATCAGATTAG
>JBLIDB010000351.1:0-3286 GCA_047634015.1 Saprospiraceae bacterium | reverse complement strand
GTGTCTTAAGAATTGAGACTGGATTATATAATATGCCAAATGGATTGAAACTTCCTAGATATTTTAACGATTGTAGTTTGTTGCCTATTCGATCGGCAAAGCAAGAACCAATAGTTAAAATGTGATCGTCGTGAGAAATTTTTATATCACTACTTGGTGTCTCAATAGTTGTTCGAGTCTTCATAACTGTCTTATATTCGTAAGTGGATTGCGGGGGACGATAATATTGATATTAATCCCTCGTTTCACTTACTACTTTTGCTTTTTCTGCTCTTAGGAATCAATAAAGGTTCTGAGATCTGCTGAATTGGCATGAAAATAGTACTTTATACTGGTACGTATAGCGGAAGCTTTACAAGCCCAAAAAAGAAACCTCACGGTTATGAATAAGATAAAGACACTGATTATTGGAGTATTAGCGATAGGCGTAAGCTTAGGATTGTCTGCACAGGACATTCATTTTTCGCAGTTTTATATGTCTCCTCTCAATCTTAATCCTGCTATGACTGGAGTCACGAACTGTGATCAGCGCGCAATTGTTAATTATCGCAACCAGTGGGCTGGAGTAGTAGGAGCAAATGCTTACAATACTTATAGTGCATCTTACGACCGAAAACTTGCTGTGGGGCAGGAGGATTATTTTGGAGTAGGAGGGACATTGTGGGGTGATGTCGCTGGAGAATCCAGATTTGGTACACGTCAGGCGCGAGTTTCATTTGCTTATAGTAAAAAGATGGGTGGAAGACGGAAGGTTTCGCACTTTTTAAGTGTTGGAGCTGATGCAGGAATTACCAATAGAGCAGTTAGTGAAGCTGATTTAAGATGGCCTTCACAAGTAACAAATGGAGTTTTTGATAATACTGTAGGTAATCCTGAAGCGATTCCAAACTCATCTTTTATATATCCTGACCTTAGCGCTGGATTATTATGGTTTAGTACGTTTGGGGATCGTAAAAGTTTATATGGAGGTGTTGCGATGCATCATATGAATCAACCGAATGTTTCATTCCTGGGAAGAGATGAGAATCTATATTCTAAACTCACCATACATGGTGGAGGAGAATACCCGATAAACCCTAAAGTGAGTATTAAGCCGGACTTCGTTTATTTGCAACAAGGCCCGCATACACAGATTAATGCAGGTACAAGTGTACGTTTTAAGATGGGAGCAAGTGGCCCAAGAAATGTCAATTCAACAGAAATGGGTCAATTCTTTCAAGTTGGTGCTTGGTATAGAGTTGGTAATAAGGTTGACGGAGGAATTCATTCTGATGCCCTTATAGTAGTAAGTAGATTTGATTTTGATAGATATGGGATAGGCTTTAGCTATGACTTGAATATCTCCAAATTGAACCAAGCCGCTTCAGGAAATGGCTCATTTGAACTGTCATTGAATTATCTTATCTGCGGAAGTAGCTCTAGAGGGGTCTACTGTCCTGTATTCTAAGATGAGTAGAGCTCTATCCGAGAATCATGTATTTTTTGTATAAACTAAGGTAAAACCCTTGTGTTATTTCAATTGACATTGAAATCCTATCCTAGGTTATTATTTTCTTTTATCTGTACAGAGAACAAAGCCCAAAAGGCTTTGGCATTTTGTTCTTGAGAATGTATCTTAGGCTTTTCATTTATTGAATCTGACAGCCACTTTATATGTTTAATAGTAAGAAAGAAGCAGCCCAATCCAATCAAACAAGCAGAGAGAGTTCATCAAATGGAGGTGGCATTAATAGCTTAGCTACTGCGACTAAGATTATAGGAGATTTAACAGCTGACCACGATATCCGGATCGATGGCCTCTTAAAAGGTCATCTCAAATGCGGTGGAAAGGTAATTCTGGGACCGAAGGGAAAGGTGATCGGAGAAATCGAATGTGAGAATGCTGTTATTGAAGGTTCTGTCGAAGGCTTTTTAATTGTAAAAGATACTCTTCAGATTAAGGAAACGGGAAATATAATTGCAGACATCAAGTGTAAGAAGATTGTCGTCCATCACGGGGCCAAAATCAATGGCAAATGTGAAACTGGTGGTCAAACCATAGCACCTAAAACCCTTACGCAAGTAAAGAGCGCATAATGGCTGCCAAACGGCCTGTATCTACTTCGTACCTCAGATATTCTGGCTTAGCCTTTCAAATGGTTTTTATTCTTGCTGGAGGCTGGTGGATCGGAAGTTTTGGTGATCGATACTTTGAATTCCCAAAGCCTTATCTCTCTATTCTATTAGCCTTGATTTTCCTTGTCGGATTGTTCGTAAAACTCTATCGGGATATCATTCAAGATAAGATGTAACTTGTATGTATAGAAGGACACATTATTAATGAGTTGGAGTAATTATAGTAGGGGAGTAACTCAGATTACAATAGGGTGCATCGTTTGGGCAGTGGGTATTACTTGGTCCGAAAATGATGTAGTCTCGAAATGGACCTACTTTATTTCGATAATTAGCTACTGCATTTTTTGCACATGTATGTATGTTTTAGCAACTCAAATGATTGTACAAGACAAGAATTATTCCTTTAATGGAGTTATTTCAATTTCATTCCTATTCAAGTTGTTAATGTCTCTCGGAATATTGTTTTACGTAGAAACGACCTTCTCTCCAGTTGGAAATGCGCATATTCTACATTACATTTTGATATATATCGTATACACGATTTATGAGACCTACTTCCTTACTAAGATTGGGAGTGCTTAAACCAAACAGTTCGTATTATTTCAATGTAACTAATATGACCCCATCAGCGCCTCTTGATCCATAAGCCGAAGCTGAAGCACCATCTTTTAATACTGAAATACGCTTAACCATATTCGCATCGACAAAACTAATGTAACTGAACCCATTGCCCAGAATTTTATCTTCTAATACGAAGAGCGGTTCATTCCCCGCACTCATAGATTTCTTGCCGCGTATTTGAATACTGAGATCATTGCCATGCCCACTCACAGAAACACCAGAAGTTCTTTGTAGCAATTCTATCCAAGTAATATTGGCATTTTGGTTATTGCTAAGATCAATTTGACTTATAGCAGTTGTGTTTTTATTTGCATCTATACTACCATAGCCTTGATCTATCTGTGTTGATGAGTTTTTATTATAGCCTGAACTTGCGCAGCTCATGAGAAGAACTAAGCTAATTATAAAATAAACTTGATTTATATTCTTAATCATCGTAGTGCTAATTGGATTACCTGAAAGTAATCCAATTATTTTAAAGTATAGCAAATCATATTCTGCTTTTAAGCTTTTTTTTTATAAAATTAGCTTAAAAACTGTAAGCTCTAAT
>JBLIDB010000350.1:0-3364 GCA_047634015.1 Saprospiraceae bacterium | reverse complement strand
ATGCCGTCATAATCAATGATTATTTCTTCAGGTATAAAAGATTCTATATTTCCTTTGCCCTTGATTATCTCTCTTACTATAGTGGAGCTTATGTGCGAAAACTCTGGTTTACTAATAAAGAAAACTGTATCAATATTATCGCCGACGATATTATTTAACTGAGAAATTGTTTTTTCATAATCGAAATCTGAAGCATTTCTAAGGCCTCGTACGAGATAATTAGCATTGACCTCTTTACAATAGTGGACTGTCAAGCCTTCATATTGTCCTACACTGATCTTATCATCATCTTTAAATACTTTCTCAAGCCAATTAAGTCTTACCTCTAAAGAAAATAAAGAGCTCTTAACAGAATTACTACCGACCGCTATGATAATTTCATCAAATAAGGGCAATGCCCTTTTAACAATATCTATATGACCTTTGGTTATAGGATCAAATGATCCAGGAAAAACAGCAATACGCTTCGTTATACTTTGATCCATAAAACCTGATTATTCTTGATTACGACAGCAAGTTATGAAAACAATCAAGCAATTTAACCTGTCATTTAACCCCAATTATACATTCAAGAATCTATTACGAGCAAATATGCCTTCAAAATTATACGCTTCACTTACGTTTTCTGAGCTCACCATGGCAGTGCTTTGACTCAATCTGTCAAAATTCTTATTTCTTCGGCATCTTGACTCTCATTATGAACCCAAATGCACAGTTGGGGTTAAGTAAGTAATTGTACACTTTTCTACATGTGGAGAAAAACTATCTTCGTACTCTGAAATAAGAAATGAATATGTTA
This sequence comes from Saprospiraceae bacterium, assembly GCA_047634015.1. Taxonomy (GTDB): domain Bacteria; phylum Bacteroidota; class Bacteroidia; order Chitinophagales; family Saprospiraceae; genus JAJRXG01. The sequence goes on along the minus strand of JBLIDB010000350.1, from coordinate 2,565 downwards.
GAGCATTCATTCAAAAAAAGCATTCTTTAAAATCGAATCAACAAAATAAACCTGCATGAAATACGACGTAATTATTTTGGGAAGTGGACCTGGAGGCTATGTAGCGGCCATTAGAGCTTCGCAACTGGGATTGAATACAGCAATTGTAGAAAAGGAAAATTTGGGTGGCGTATGTCTCAATTGGGGATGTATACCGACTAAAGCTTTAATAAAAAGTGCCCAAGTATTCGAATATCTGCAGCATGCCGAAGATTACGGCCTTAAAGTGTCTTCTGCCAAGGTAGATTTCACGAAAGTAATAGGAAGGAGTCGTGATGTAGCAAGCGCTATGAGCAAAGGAGTACAATTCCTTATGAAAAAGAACAAAATAACCGTAATCGATGGATATGGTCGATTAGCAAGAGGGAAGAAAGTGGAAGTAGAACAGGCCGATGGTTCTAAGCAAGAAGTTTCTGCAGATCATATTATCGTTGCTACAGGAGCAAGAGCACGCGCGCTTCCTCACATAGAAATAGATCATAAGAGTATCATCGGATATAGAGAAGCGATGACTCTGAAGAAGCAACCGAAAAGAATGGTTGTTATCGGTGCTGGTGCTATAGGTGTTGAATTTGCGTATTTCTATAGTACACTTGGTACAGAAGTTACGATCGTAGAATTCTTAGAACAAGGACTTCTGCCACGAGAAGACAAGGATATTTCAAAAGAACTTGGCAAGATCTTTAAGAAAAAAGGAATCAATGTTGTGGGCAACGCTTCGGTTGAGGGCGTTACTAAAAAAGGCTCAACACTTACGGTAAGTATTAAGAGTCGGAAGAATGATTCCATCTCAGAGATAGAATGTGATATAGTTCTTTCTGCTACTGGAGTTGCCACGAATATCGAAGATATAGGACTTGAGACTTTAGGAATAAAGACTGATAAGGGACACATTCTTGTAGACGATTACTATCAGACAAATGTCCCTGGAATCTATGCCATCGGTGATGTCGTGCCTGGTCCTGCACTCGCACATGTCGCTTCGGCAGAAGGGATAATCTGTATTGAAAAAATTGCAGGCCATCACCCAGCCCCATTGGACTATGGTAATATTCCTTCTTGTACATATTGTAGTCCTGAGGTAGCTTCTGTAGGAATGACGGAAGCGGATGCCAAGGCCGCTGGATATGAGATTAAGTTAGGTAAGTTTCCATTCAGCGTATCTGGAAAAGCAAAAGCTGCAGGTACCCCTGAAGGATTTGTCAAGGTCATCTACGATGCCAAATATGGAGAGCTTCTCGGAGCCCATCTTATCGGTGCTAATGTTACAGAGATGATTGCTGAAATTGTAGTCTCTCGTAAATTAGAAACGACAGGGTTGGAAATGGTCAAAACTGTTCACCCTCACCCTACCATGAGTGAAGCAATTATGGAAGCTTCTGCTATGGCTTATGGGGAAGTAATACATCTATAATGAAACGTACAATTTTAGCAGTTCTTGGTTTTCTATTAATGGGAATGGGTGCGTTAGCACTCATTCTGGGATCCATGGGATTAAGCCTCTCTCCTATTGCATTTTTAGATAGAATGATGAGCCCTATGGGTAGCATCGTTGTCAAGTTGGTAATGATGTTGACCGGGTTTATACTTTTCTATTTTGGAAGGTTGGATCCTGAGATGGATTAGGAATCAAATTCCTAAAGAAAAACAACCAACAAAAAAGGTGAGCCTCAAATAAATGAGCTCACCTTTTTCTTTTTATCATAACGACATTCTCTTTCTCAATCCGGACAATCCCCAATATCTACCTACAGTTGCGCTTCATCTAATACCTGAAACGGATATGCAAATTCTATAAATTGTCCTGCTTTGAGGGTTAGGAAAGAATGCGGCTATATAGAGGCTGTAATGGAGATAGTATTAGCTGCCTGAATTGTTTGACTTTTAGATATAATACCTGTAACCGTCTTTGTCTCGGGATATGTATCAGTCATCTCACACGATACTATATAGAGTTGATATCCAATACTGGGGTCATCTAAGCGAATCAGTGACAATGAATAATCTTGATATATCTCGGGACTGTAAAACTTCGAGTAGGCAGTATCTATCGGAATGAGCGTATCTGTACCTGGTGTATATTTCCCGAATAGTTCCTCACTATCCTTATAATACTCTAAGAACAAGTTGCCATTCATTGCAATACCATCACTAAAGATACCCTCTAATTCTACTGATAGTGTCTCTATCAATAGATCTAACTTATACAACTTGTATACATCACGCTGTATAGCAATATATAGATCCGTTCCAATCTTCCAATTAGTATTTCTGGGATTAAAAATGTAAGTATAACGAAAAAAGTAGTCATCTTATACCATATTTATAACAGCAGGAGTGCCATCTGAGACAGGTGCATTTCAGTTTGTCGTTTTTTAGGCGGCCTTTCTGATGCTTGGCTGTATTTCGTTCCAATACCCGCTCATACTGGCAGATCTCAATTTAATCATGTTGGTTAGCCCTTTTTTTGACCATCGCTGCCCTGATTGTTTCATTCTCTTTTGTAGGACAGTTCGGTGTGCCGAT
>JBLIDB010000349.1:0-3387 GCA_047634015.1 Saprospiraceae bacterium | reverse complement strand
CGATCCACAATCATTATTCAAGATTGCCAGTATTAGCAAGTTATATGTCGCCGTTGCTATTACAAAGTTAGTCCATGACAAGCGTTTGTCTTTGGATCAAACGCTTGCTGATTACTTTCCTGAACTTAAGGAAAGAATTGAAAATGCAGAAAACATCACCTTGAGAACGATGGTGCAGCACCGAAGTGGTATTCCCAATTACATCGACCATCCTACTTATTGGGAAAATCAACCGTATAGCAATGATGAAGCACTTGAATTAGCAATAGATATGTCGTCTTATTTTGAACCAGATGAGGATTACGAATATTCAAATACTAATTATTTATTGCTTCGCAAGCTCATTGATAAAGTGTTGGGTTATAATCATTTCCAATATATCAAAGAGGAAATTTTGATACCACTCGAACTGAACAATACGTTCGGTTCGCTTAGCGAAGTGGATATAGACGATGTTATGAGTGGCTATTACGTTGGCTTTGAGGATGATTTTAAGACTGAGGATGTCGGTATGTTAGCTACAGCAGCTGATGTAGGAATCTTCTTGAGAGCATTAAATGATGGCTCTTTGTTTGATGAAGGCGAGCAGGAAATCTATTCCTCCATTTACGTGTACGAACATACGGGTTTGGTACTTGGCTATCAGAGTATTGCAAAATACCACAAAGACATAGACACCATTGTCATTCAATTTCTAAATACAACTAACTTTGATGGATACAACTGGAATTTATCACAGGTGTTTTATAGTCGAATTGTAAAAATATTGAGAAGTAGGAAAGACTCATAATCGACTTGGAGACTTGAGTTATAATGCCCAATGGTTGCCTCTCAGTACTTGTGACGCATTGGCGTTGCCAACGCAAGTACGCTTCTTCTTCCCCAACGGAAATTGGTTTTTGATTCTCTCATTTCAACAAGACATTTAGTCTTGTTGATGCTGTTATCACAGCAGCTTTCGTTCATGGAGATTCATCAAATCGAGGGTTGCAATGTGGAGTCGTAATCAAGGATAGATTTATAACCTTGTCGTTTGAGACGAGAGATAGTAATCGTAATCTTTAGTTTGGGACTTTGGGTGATAGCCCAGTCTTCCATTCATTTACAACTCCAGGCATATACCGGCCCTTGTTCTATTCCAAGTTGGATGAAATTCTTCCGATTCCACTTTATCTTTCTCACCGTGTTTGCCGTGTTTTCCCTTGAATATCTGCATAGTCATTCAACTTTCAGAGTCGATCAGTTATCCAGTCTATATAACACCGGTGAGCGATTATTTGCTCTTTGCTTACGCACTACATCTTTGGGCACCAATTTTTGTAGTCTCGCTTTTCTCTTAGAGGTATACGACATTTCAGATCTATTCTCGTGGTTTTCTTGCTAATTTCTTAGCAATGATAGCGCGCTTATCAGCGACTTATCCTTAGATTCTGACATTCACTATCGGGGTTAATGATTATAGGAATCACATCTGCCCATAAGAGACTTTCACTCTCATGATTAATTCATATCTTCATATGAAAAGATGTGCATGCTGGGGCATATGCAATGAGTGATAATGGAAGCGCTTGTACTTCTTTCCACCATGTACTCGTGATACGTTATAGCCAATTTTAATATCTCTTTAAATTGATATTAGGAAGAAGCATTTAGCATTAATAAATGATAATCGGTTACCCTATATAAATTCAACATTTTGTTAATTTTTTATTTATGCCATTTCTTATTAGTATTTTTTTCTGCTTCGCCAATCAGATATAGGCCCAAACTAACATACTAATTCATTAGAGTCTCCAATTATTTTTAAAGGGGATGATACCACGGCATATGGTGACCCTGCAGTCTTGTACCATAGTAATGTATTTTATCTATTTTTCACTCTGGTGCGAACCGAAGACGGAATTATTTATTCATACACAGCAGAAAGTCATTCGGTAGATTTGAAGAATTGGAGTCCTGAGTGAGAAGATTCTTACCTCTAAAGATCAATCCTTGAATTTCTAAAGTCCCGGGAATATTATAAAGTATAAAAATGAATGGATTTTATGTCTGCAAACTTATCCGCGTCCTGGCCATACATCGGATCAAGGTGTGCGATATGGGACAAGCGATGCAAGATTATATGCCATGCGCAGTATGCACAGAAATGAAAAATAGAAAAATGATTTATAGAGTTTTTTCAAAGTATGGTCGAGACCATACTTTTATTAAAGCCAACCTTAACTATCACCAACTCTTAAATTATGGGAAAACTGCCGCTTGATTCCTTCACGAACCATTGTTGTATGATAAGTTTGCCAAAATCTGATGCTCTCATCTATATAGACTTAGGAGAGTATTCTTTTAAAGGGAAGCATGAAAAGGTTGGATTGTACTGTTTGGGATAACCAGAAAGGGTTTCTGATGATTTATTTCGAGTTGCAGCCTTCTACAAAAGTAAGAAGCGCTACATCTACTTCCTTTTGATTTATGGTACTCTTGTAATCCAACTGTTTATAATAAACAGATGGACTTATAGGAAAATTATTAACCCCCTTTCTACAGAAAAGTGGTGAGTATTTGTCAGTATAGATTGGAAAATAAGCCGTCTCTCTTGCAAAAAAATGAACATCACCCTTTGTAATATATTTCTTTCCAATCGAGCCTATAAGAGCTACTTTTTTAATTATAATATTGGCTGTTGTTCATCTCTCATTGCCTTGTTCCTATGACTGGAAAACGGGTTCATTCTCATACTTGAAAAGCTTACTTCTCCTATACTATAGTGTATTCGCTGATATATAATCCCGCTTAGCAAGATCTGTAATTTGTATTCTTTCTTCAAGGTGCTGCTTCAGAATCTCTATTTCCTGCTCTTTACTGGATACTCTTCGAATATGTGACATATTGATAAATTTAGTGTTTTATGTAAAAACTACATTATCTTATTTTCCATTATACGGAGTAGGAATTGACATGTCGTGTCTAAAGATAAAAATTCGTAAAAAATGTGTATTTGGGATTTATAAAATTGTATCATAAAATGAAAAAGATCACTATTACCGCTATTGTCATATTAGTGAGCATACTTAATTCATACTACACAAGGTATAAACGTTAGGTATCCAAAAGGGAGTACTAATAGTATTATCAATTGAAGTTCTGCTTCTGAAAATACAGGAACGCTGTTTTCAATTCCTAATGGATGTACCCTTTCTATGCCCTATAGGATTAACAATAATGATGTTGATAGCACGCTTGAACTTACGGGAAATCCTATTATTGGCCTTAGGTATCCGTAGGAGCATCTACATGTATAGATTTGGAGGATTAAAATTATTAGGCAAGAGCGTATGAATGTCTGTTATTTTGGTATCATTGACATTTTCAAGAACATAAGTGAGCCAT
>JBLIDB010000348.1:0-3392 GCA_047634015.1 Saprospiraceae bacterium | reverse complement strand
TATTGCTATCGTTATAATCGTCACTTAATGAAGAGAGGGATATTTGAAAACCTAACTCACCGGATGATGCTACACAAGCCTCTTTTTTATAAAAATATTAGGTATGCTTAAATGCCCAATTCAATAGTTTTATTTTGCCTCTAAAGTCAATTCTGAAATTATACTTCGATTATAATTCCTTCTTTAGGATTTGCGTGTCCTGTACAAACTTTCGCATGACATGAATCCATGCTTTTTAATCCGGTGAGCGTTCGGAAACTGAGCCATTCTCTTGATTTCTTTCCGGCCTCGAATACAAAATTCGAAGTACGCTTGCTGAATTCTCCATATCCCCATTCCTTGATACGCTGTTGGGCATGCATTGGTACAAAGAATCGAGTAGTGCGAGATTCATTAATTCCTTTGCGCTGCTGTGCATTCATCCAGTGCGTATATCCTACAAATACGGTATGCTTCATCTTATCTCCAAGTTGTTGATGAAGTTGCGCCATGAGACCTCCGTTTCCTGACATATCTACAATCACTGTCGATTTATCATTATCTATTTGACTTAGATTATCATAAGATATCGTAGACTCATAGAGTCCAAGCTCTCTAACCATATCAAGGTTACCTTTTGATGTAACACCTATCATTTTCGGAGCATTGGGATCTGATTGAAACGCGTAAGCCACTCCAATACTGGTTTTACTTGAAGCACTAAGTATCAATATTTGGTCGGCCTCATAGTGGGTAGCTTCTTGCAGCATATCCCAGATACAATAAGAAGTTAGATACAGAGGATATAACAAGGCACGTTCATTGTCTTGCTCTTTAGAGTAGCCTTTTTCTGCAAGAACACGATTGTATAGATTATACCCTGCCGGCAATTGACTTCTATGCGCTGATCCTTCTACGAATTGATTTCCGGTAATATGGGTTGGTGTCATTTTAAGATACTTAGCTGGAGGGAAATATCCAAAAATGCGCTCTCCAACAGGCAGTTCTGCAGCGTTTGATTTTATAACATCTGCAAATCCCCAGACTGGAATTACACCCCAGTTTTTATTCTTATCTCCTTGAAGGGGAAAAAACTTCCAATAGCCGAGCATATCTCCCGCTACAGCGTAGGTAATGTTGTTCGCTGTGTAAGCAAACTTATCTATCTGGACTACAACCTCTCCTTCGTTTATTTCCAATTCTGTTTCAGGCATCTCCACAAGTCGGCCCTTTAGAAATAGATTCTTCTGTATTTGAAATTGCGGTCTATTAAGTTCAATATCTTGAGTCTGATCAATTTCTTTTCTATACTCCATCAATTTGAGCAAGGCCGGGAGCGTATTGTTCCGCATTCTTTTAATGATCGCTTGTTTGCCAGCATCTTCCTTCGGAGCATCTTTTACCATCTTGCTGAAACCATCCAATCTATTATTATAGAGCCACTTTCCTAGTTTTTTATGTTGTGCCCAGACGAATTGATTTTCAATCGCACCTTGCATCATCGGAATCCAATCCATATCGTGATTCGGAAGTCTCACTGGATTACATAACAAGTTTTTCTCACTTTCTTTTGTCCATGTAGCTTCAATAAAGGCAATAAACGCTGCGCTAAAAAGCGGTTGATAGGGGCGAACCGTTTGTGGTGTAATAATATTGTCTTGAAATATAGGCTTTGTTTTAATATTACTAATTGGTGTTGCGGAACAGTCTACATGAATAGTATTTAAGTTTGTAGGTGTTTCTCCATTTTGAAAAAAAATTTTATCTTTTTCAATTTTAGTAACCCTCCCTTTTCTAATTACATTTTTTATTCTACGAAGCTGCTCAAGTTCTAATTCTGTAATTGTGGCACCGTGAAACATTTGAGGACGCACGTTTGAATCAAGTCTTAAGAATATTCCTTCAGCTTCTAATTGGTCAAACATATCTGGGATACTTGTAGATCGTTTAATTGCTTCAAACTGTGCTGCTTGAGCTCCGATAGTATTCTCAAAAAATGCTTCTGTAGGTTGAACATTAGCTCTATTTAGTAACCAAGCGTCTCTTGATATAATCCAGCAAATATTATCTGGATTTACGCCATACTCTAAGAGCCAAAGGCAAGCGTCGATCCCTGTTTTACCGCCACCTATTACTATAAATGCTTCTGGCGCTTCTTTAATCTTCGGGAGATCATTAAGCGGCATGAAGTTTATCTCTGGATGTATTTCGAAATTGGGTGTATGTGTAGAAGGAACGGAAGTATTAAGAAATGTCGCATCTACGATCTTTTTATTAACCTTGACTTCATGTATTTCTCCTGTTAGCATGGATTCGAACTGTCCATTTCCGATATAGGTGCATAGTGGGAAATATTGAACCCTTCCACTGGATAGAAATTGATGTTTCATAACATCATTGAAGTAGCCACTAATCTCAGGTCCTGTCGCGAGTCCCAAAAGTCCTTTATTCAATCCAGCCTCATCAATTCTACCCGTTGATAGTTCCTTAGAACTTACACCGTAAAAATTTGAAGGTTGATGAAGTGTTACAAAGGGATACGCCACATTCCAATGACCACCAGGCTTAGCGTACTTGTCAACAATAATAATCGATGCATCTGTCTCACTTATTAATATATCTGCAAATGCCATTCCGATGGCTCCGCTTCCTACAACTAAATAATCCGCTTCTAACATATCTTGAAGTTTTAATTCACCTAATTCATAATTGGTGCAAGTAAGTATATAATCAGAAGAAAACCCTTGACCTATATTAAGAACTCATTCTTTTGCTACTTGTTTTCGAATTCTACTGAGTGATTCGGGTTTTATACCAAGGTAAGAGGCGATATGTTTTAGAGAGATCTCTTGAAGAAGTTTAGGATGACGTCCTGCTAACTCCATGTATCGCTCTGTGGCAGACTTAGTTAGTAATGAGATCTCACGTTCTTCTTTCCGTCTATATATGCGTTCTGCATTAAGTCTACCGATACGCTCAGCTTTTTTATAAGTCTCACACAGAATATCCAAATCATGTTTACTGAATGGATATACTTCTAATGTGTTAAGGGCTTCGACAGCCATTAATGAAGGCTTTTTTGTCAAAAAGGAATAATAAGCACTGATATAGTCCCCTTCAAACATAAAAGCTACTGATATTTCCATTCCATCCTTTTGATAATACCCTCTGCAGGCTCCTTGGGAACAAACTGATAGATATTGCTCTACCTCTCCTATACGGCATACGAATTACCCCTTTTCAAATCTACGAACCTTGACGTAAGCTTCTATAGCATGCCATTCTTCATCGGAAAGAGAGACAAGTTTTTCAAAAGCTGTTCTTAATTCAGTATAACGCGAAATCACAGGAACATTGGTTTACTTTTTCAATAGTACTCAACCATGAGTCATCCATAAACTTTTGCAATATAA
>JBLIDB010000347.1:0-3413 GCA_047634015.1 Saprospiraceae bacterium | reverse complement strand
TCTCGGTGGTCGTAATGCCAGAAAGAAAGGAAAAAACAAGAGCCAGAGTGACTTCCCTATGAAACCATTCCCTATCATTTTTGCTTCCCACCTACTCGGTATATCTGCATCTATCTCATAATGTCCTTGAAATGCATGATGCTTCAAATGATATTTTCTGAATCCAGCACTACTTGGGAATGCATTCGGTAAATCACACATAATACCAGCCCAGAGATTCGCAAGGCGGCTTTTAAAAACCATATTATGGGTAAACTCATGTATCAAAACAAACAAAGCATGATTTGCAAATGCACCAACAGACCAAGCTATTGCTAAGACCCAATACCAAGCCAGATCTTTGACCAAGAATGCGACGGCAAGCTGAAGTCCTACAATCCCTACAGCGTACCAAATAGTATTGGGATTACGTCCCATTAGCTTTTTTATCTGAGGATACTTCTCAAGTATTTCTCTACATCTCGCGATATGAGGTTCCGCTTCTTCACTATAACTATACTCCTTAACAAACTCGGCCATGATCTTTGACTTTATGATCTTGAATGATGCCGCAAAATTACGATAAACTGAGCACTATATCTATATATAAATAGGCATAGTTGGCATTGAAGTCATTTGTTTTATCCCGTACCAGAAAGAATTGATAATTTACCGATCATTATCATTCTATTGATGAATACCTATGGGGTTGCTTTATTCTTTTCTTAAAAATTCCAGCCGAGTCGTACTTCCGTTTTTTTTTGGAAAGATCGATGTATTTGGGGAAGAAAACATACCCAAAGATAATCCATATATATTGGCTCCTAATCATCAGAATTCGTTTATCGATGCTATAATCCTTGGTGCCTACTCTACTAAACCCGTTACTTTTCTGGCACGATCAGATGTTTTCGTTCCTCCATATGACAAAATCCTTGCGGCTTTAAAACTGATGCCTGTCTACCGCATGCGTGATGGATACGAAAAACTCAAATTGAATGAGATCACTTTTACGGAATGTGATAAGATACTTGAAAAAGGAAATCCCGTCTTAATATTTCCGGAAAGTAATACTGCTCATGAATTCTACCTAAGGCCTATTACTAAGGGGATCTCAAGAATGGCATTTCAATCACAGGCCAAACTAGAAGAAGATCTTTATATACTACCTGTAGGGTTGAATTATGGTCATCATACATTCCCCTTCCACAGATTTATTCTCAATTATGGTAAGCCCGTCAGAGTTAAGGATTTTATAGAATTACATGAACAGCACTCTGCAAAAGGGCTAATCTCCATAAGAAATGCAATCTCCGCAGGAATGAAATCCACACTGCTTATACCCGAAAAGGATGAGCATTATCCAGAGAAGAAGAACATCTTAAATCGCCAATATGAGGAGTTGTCATTCTCAAGTTTAAAGGAATTACTTGAAACTCCAGAACAGATTCAAGAAGAAGGATACAATAGAATATTAGTGCCAATTACCGGAGTTCTTATGCTTCCTAATATGCCTCCGTTTCTACTACTTTATTATTTATTGAATCGCCTTAAAGATCCGCAATTCATCCTCTCTTACAAGTTTGTATTTGCGCTCCTAATCTTTCCTATTTGGTGGGTGGCAATATTCTCCCTCGTTGTTATCGTATTCTCTTGGCAATGGGCTACAATCATTTTTTGCATAAGCTTTGCCTCAATTTTTATTAGGCAATATCTTCGAAAGCGCATCCAATAAGAAGGTAGTAGTTTTGTGACATGACTGATTTTCTGATAGAATCCCAATGCTTAGCTCCTGTACCCACATATCAGATCTTACGTCATAAAGACAATGCAATAATTGAAGTTCATGAAAACTACCAGAAGCGTAGCTTTCGAAATCGCTTCATAGTTGCAGGGCCGAATGGTATAGAAGGGTTTACGATTCCACTCATGAAGGGAAAAAATCAGAGAATGAAAATTAGTAGTGTACAGATTGCATATGATGAAGATTGGATGAGGGATTTGTCCAGAATGCTCCAAACCAATTATGGTAGCGCACCTTTTTATCAACATTATATCGATTCATTAATGGCCGTATTCCAAAGAAAAGAGCAATATCTCTTGGATCTAAATACCAACCTTCTTCAATGGACCTTGAAGGTATTGCGACTTAATACCACTGTGCAGAAGAGTAATGAGTATGAAAGTATCATATCGTCAGAAGTTCAAGATATGCGTAATGAAATCACTCCTAAATCTCTAAAAGCTAAAACCGGAAATGTGATTTATAATCAAGTATATGAGGAGAGGCACGGATTCATCCCTAACTTGAGCATCTTAGATATGATTATGTGTTGCGGGCCAGAATCCGCGTCTTTACTACAAAGCAAATAGCATGATTACCGGCAGTCAAATAAACGAAATCAAAGACAAAGTCAGACCTATCTCCACAGATATGGTTCAACTGACAAATGATATAGGAAATGAAGAATTAAACCAGACGGCAGTAGATGTCGCGGAGCATATCATGGATCCTTATCTCTTCGTTATTGTAGGTGAAGTGAAGGCCGGCAAGAGTAGCTTTATTAATGCCTTGCTCGAGACAAAAGAAGAAATCTGTAAGGTGGCGGCATCTCCTATGACCGACACTATACAAGAGATAACTTACGGCACTGAACCACATGAGGTTGTAATCAATGACTACTTAAAAAGAATCTATCAACCTGTAGATATTCTAAAGGAGATATCGATCGTCGATACGCCTGGAACCAATACGATTATAGATCATCATCAGGAAATCACAGAGCGCTTTGTTCCTGCGGCAGATTTAATCGTCTTCGTCTTCGAATCTAAAAATCCATATCGTGAATCGGCTTGGCAATTCTTCGATTACATTAATGCTGAGTGGTGGAAGAAGGTCATTTTCGTCCTTCAGCAGAAAGATCTTATGGAACCCGAAGATCTGGCCATCAATATCAATGGGGTAAGAGAACATGCTATAAGAAAAGGTATTAATTCTCCTCAAGTCTATGCCGTTTCTGCTAAGATGGAGCTCAATGATCAAATTGAGGAGAGTGGTTTCCTTCCACTTAGAAAGTATATCGATGATGAAATACTTAAAGGCAAGGCACCGATCCTCAAACAAGAAAATAATCTTAGCACCCTTCTCAATATTCATCAGAAAATTGACGTGGGACTCGAAGTTCGACGATTGCAATATCACGCAGATCAAGCCTTCAGAGATGATATTAAAAATACGCTTAAAGAACAAGAGCAGAAATCTATAAAACAAGTAAGTATCCTTACAGAAAACCTCATCGCTGAATACGACAGAGTAACACAACCTCGTGTAGATGAGATCAAAAGTGGGCTCGGATTTTTCTCTATGATATCGAGGTCCGTCACATCGGCATTCGGGATGAATGAGAATCCTAAAGAATGGTTAACGAATGTTC
>JBLIDB010000346.1:0-3495 GCA_047634015.1 Saprospiraceae bacterium | reverse complement strand
GCTCCATCACGAGCCGCTCTTTCTAAGTACGGTTTGGTCTCTCTTAGAGGATCGATGATAGCCACCTCACCATTTGATTCAATGTAATATGCCGCTTCCGCAAGGCATCCGGTATAAATCTGCTCTACTTTCATTTTTATTTTTTTGATTTAAGAGTAAGGAGGCAAACATGCGTTGAATTTCACCTCTTGAATTTTCGTAAAACAAAAATAAATAGTTACTACCTTTTCTTTAGTAACTTAGGTTGCATTACGGATATGATCTTTATCATCCATTGTGTTAAGCAAGATCATCTACTAATCACAAATCGCAATTATGAGGTAGGAGATATAATAAAAACGAAAAGGCATATCTATCAATTCCTTTGATTCATTTTAGATCCGCAAGATTGATATTATTAGACAGTACAAAAGAAGTTGTACATCTTGAAGTAAAATACTTTTGAAATAGAAAATCCTAAATAAACATTTTCTTTATAATTCAATACAAAGTACTCATTCCGGTCCCTCGAATGCAATTGAGCTCCTAGCTCTGGAAACGATGAATCATCATTTATCAAGCCTAAATTATGTTATACTTCTACGCCCTTCATCATCTTTTCCCAATACAAATAAGGAAAGATATACCTCTTCAGTATCCAAAATATTGAGTGTTCCTTTGGGAGAATCAAAAAACAAAAGCTACTTCAGCTTAGAGCTCGGCGTAAAGTTATTAATGCAATCGAACTCCGCCAATACCATCGGGCCATATCCTGCCAAAAGAAAACAAGCGTTTTAGAACCAGGATAGAATGCAGTAGTGCACTTTTTATATCAAATGACTCCCTCAGGTATCAAGCCCGCTTCTTCTCTGCGAGTCTTTTCAAAAAAAGTAGAAGAAGTTAGTTACATAAGCAGCATACTGCGCTTTATAGATTAAGCCTATCTATTCAGGATAATCCCTATCTTACAAAATATAAACTCATCATGAAGTATTGCATATTACCCATTCTATTATTAGGGATTATAAGTTGTTCACAACCCTCAGACCCAAAACCTAATATTATAATCATCTATGCCGATGATATGGGATACGGTGACCTTAATTGCCAAAATCCAAATTCGAAAATCCCTACTCCTTACCTGGATCTATTAGCTTCTGAAGGAATGCGATTTACAGATGCGCACAGTTCATCTGGAATATGCTCTCCAAGTCGATTTGCATTGCTCACAGGACAATACCATTGGCGGCGTACTCATGGAATAGTAAGTGCATTCGGACCACCGATGTTCGAAGATGGAGATATCACACTACCGCAAGAGCTTCAAAAAGCTGGATACGCTACCGCATGTATCGGTAAATGGCATCTCGGATGGGATTGGCAATTCAAAAACGAACCTTCCGGCGAAAGGGTAATTTGGAACAAAAACCGTAAAGTCTATCTTCCAGAAGATATAGACTGGAGTCAACCTATCAGTGGAGGGCCGCTGGATCGTGGTTTTGATTATTACTTCGGTGATGGCACTATCAACTTCCCACCTTATGCGTGGGTCGAGAATGATAGAATTATTGAAGCACCGACAGCATTTATGGAATTTGATAAGGTCGGTTATGATATCCCTGAAGGTGCATGGGAATTCCGACCAGGCCCAAAAGTCGAAGATTGGAATCCGTATGACGTATTACCCACATTGACCAAGAAGTCTGTGGAATGGATTCATCAACAAGATGAGTCGAGTCCTTTCTTCTTATACTTAGCACTGCCTTCACCACATGCTCCTATCATACCCAATGAAGAGTTCAAAGGAAAATCAGAAGCCGGACCTTATGGCGATTTCGTCAATCAATCGGATTGGGTAGCTGGTCAAGTGTTAAAAGCACTAAAAGAAAAAGGACTTGATGAAAATACAATTGTAATATTCAGCGCCGATAACGGCCCAGAAAAATACGCCTTCGAGAGAGCTGAAAAATACGATCATTTCAGTATGGGAGATTTCCGCGGATTAAAGCGCGATGTATGGGAAGGTGGCCATCATGTACCGCTCATTGTTAAATGGCCTGACAATATTATAGCCGGATCTGTATCGGATGAGGTAGTTTCCCAGATCGACATAATGGCTACGATCGCTGCCATGCTTAATTTAGAACTTCCCACAAAGGCGGCCCCTGATAGTTATAATATCTTATCCGTATTAAAGAATGAAAAACTCACTTCTCCACTTCGAGAGGCGACTATTCATAACACAAACAAGAACATCTGGGCTATTCGACAAGGAAAATGGCTATATCTTAATAAGTCATCAGGCGGTATTACTAAAATGCCACAATCGTTTAAAGACTTGCGAGGATATGAAGATTTCGAAACAGCGGGCCTACTCTTTGATATGGAGAAGGATCCAGAACAACGTAATAATCTTTACGAACTGCATCCAGATAGAATTACAGCTATGGCCGCACTTATAACAAAATATCGCGAGCAAGGGTATTCCGTCACTCGAGAATAAAATAGCGCTAATAAGAACTATATAACCAGAGATTAGAAAAGGCAGAACACTAAATTTCGATGACTACACTTCCAAAAGATCATAATCGCGCGCTATAAGACGGATCGATTGATGAAGGAGATAGACAAAATAGAAATAGAAATAGAATAGCAAAACGTCAGAAATAAAATAGCCATTGGCGCTACCGTCCAGCACAAAAAACCTTGGACGTTTAATCTGATCGATTACCCTACCTACTCACTCTCCCAGAAGCATCTCCTCCCATTAATTTTTCTACTTCATCTACAGTAGCGAGATTCGCATCTCCGTATATAGTATGTTTCAAGCAAGATGCTGCAACTGCAAAGTCTAAGGCTTTCTGGTCATTCTCATAATGCTTCAATCCATAGATCAATCCACCCATAAAACTATCTCCACCTCCAACTCTATCGACGATATGTGTAATCTGATAAGTTGAAGTTTCTAATAATTCCTGGCCGTTGTATAGTACTCCTGACCAGGTATTATGTGAGGCACTTATAGACCCTCTAAGGGTAACGATTACCTTCTTACATCTTGGAAAACGTTCCATGAGTTTCTGACAAACAGATATATAAGCCTTAGAGTCTATCGAATTCCCTTTTGTAACATCTACTCCATCAGGGTGAATATCAAAGTGTTTCTCTGCATCTTCTTCGTTACCAAGAATGATATCGCATCCTGCTACCAAGGCCGGCATTACTTCTGACGGTTCCTTTCCGTACTTCCATAATTTCTTGCGATAATTCAGGTCTGTAGAAACTGTAATTCCAAGTTCATTAGCTTTTTGAATTGCTTCCAAACAAACATCCGCAGCACCTTGAGAAATGGCAGGCGTAATCCCTGTCCAGTGAAACCAATCCACCCCGTCAAAGATGGCATCCCAATCTATCATGCCTTTTTCAATAGTAGAAATCGCCGAATGTGCGCGGTCATATACGACCTTGGCACCCCGACTAACAGCTCCTATTTCTAAAAAATATATACCTAAACGA
>JBLIDB010000345.1:0-3537 GCA_047634015.1 Saprospiraceae bacterium | reverse complement strand
TAGAATTAGAATGGCATTTGTTTGCAGTTTTATTCTTGTTAGGAGCTTCATACGCCCTACTTCATAATAAACACGTTAGAGTAGATGTATTCTATGAAAAGTTTTCCTCGAAGCGCCGCAATCTTGTCAATGCACTTGGAGTCGTTTTATTTCTATTACCCTGGGGATGGGTAATTGTCACGAATGGTTGGGATTATATGTCCAATAGTTGGGCTTGGGGAGAAGGCTCCCCTCAACCAACCGGTCTTCCCGCCAGATGGTTTGTTAAGTCGATGATAGTTATAGGATTTGGGTTGTTAATGATTCAAGGGATTTCTGAATTGATTAAGGCTACAGTAGGAGGAGGAATAAAGAAGTGATTTAAGAACTAAACAAGATGACTGCAAACAAATCATTGACAGCCAGTTACTTCAGCTTTTTTTATTCCCAGAACTATGGCTATGAAAAGATAAAAGAGCTTTGTCCTGACTATCAAGCGGTTATTTTTATCAAACAGCCCAATTCTTAAAACAATTCAGAGTCATGGAATTTATAGCCCTCATATTATTTATTCTAATTTTTGTTCTCATTCTTTCTGGGGTACAAGTTGCATTTGTATTGGGAGGGCTGGCGTCCATCTTTGGAATGATTTTTATTCCTGATTTCTTATCTCTATTACCGTATCGGATCATGGGGACTATGCAGAATCAAGTCCTACTTGCTGTGCCTTTGTTCATCTATATGGGGTTGATGTTGGAGAAATCAGGATTAGCAGAGAGTATGCTTTATTCTATGTCCCGCTTGTTTGGAAATATAAGAGGAGGATTAGCCCTTTCCGTAGTCTTTGTAGGAGCTTTGTTAGCAGCTTCCACCGGAATTGTTGGGGCCACAGTAGTTACAATGGGTTTAATCAGCCTTCCGACCATGATCAAGAATAATTATCAAATGGAATTAGCGACAGGGACTATAGTTTCTTCTGGTACGCTTGGTCAGATTATTCCGCCCTCAGTAGTCTTGGTTTTATTAGGAAGCGTATTGAATGTTTCGGTTGGCGATCTATTTAGAGCAGCATTAATACCTGGAATACTTTTAGTGTTTTCTTATGCACTTTATATTTTTATAATTGCAAGAGTACGACCGGGCATAGCACCTCCGCTATCAGAATTAGAAGGTGGCACTCAGCAAAGTTGGAAAGATATTATCTCGGCTTTTATACTGCCATTGGTTCTGATAGTAGCCGTTTTAGGTTCGATATTCGCAGGAATCGCCAGCCCCACAGAAGCTGCAGCCGTTGGTGCTATGGGGGCCTCAATACTGACTTGGGGTCAAGGAAAGTATACTTTAAAAGTCCTACGAGAGGTAATGGAAGGCACGACTCACTTGACGAGTATGGTTTTTCTCATTCTTTTAGGCGCGACTACATTTGCATTAGTATTCAAAGGATTAGATGGAGATCTCTATTTAATTAACCTAATAAAAGGAAGTGATTTAAGTGCCAATGCCTTTCTTTTTTTGGTAATGGTTTTGGTATTTATTTTAGGTTTTTTTATAGATTTTATAGAAATTATCTTCATTGTTGTTCCTGTCGTAGCACCATTATTCATTGCCTATGGTATCGACTTAGTATGGGTAGGAATATTACTGGCGCTCAACCTTCAGACTTCTTTTTTGACTCCACCCTTTGGCTTCTCACTATTCTATCTCAAGGGAGTAGCACCACCCGAAGTAACTACTGGGCACATCTATCGCGGGGTAATTCCTTTCTTACTTATTCAATTGGTGGTTTTAGCAGCGGCTATATTTTTTCCTTCCGCACTTGGTATTCTGTAGAATGAATGAAACCATTGCGACCTTCTTGCCATCATTGGCAATAAAAGAAACATTGCGCGATTTATTTTTTTTTCATACATTCAAAGATAAAGAGTGCGATTTTTATAGTCCTCAGCGACGATTATTATTTCATTTAATTAGAAAAATCGGAGTACAAAGTTCTTAGTTCTAATAATTGTGCGGCGTGGGATACTGGTGAGACAATATTCAAGGCTACCTTTTATTTAATAGCTAGGCCAAGTTGCCGTATATTTCTGATGCAGTATTATACGTATTAGTCCTAAGACTTTTTGGGACTACGAACATCTTCTTTCCAAAAATCGGAATTTAATCTTCAAGACCCTTGAAGTCCATTCTCTGTAGGACTTTCTTGTCGGGCTATAGAAAAAAGAGAGGAATAAATTGCTAAATTCTTATTGTGGATTCTCGGATAATAAGCTGTGGAGGAAGAACAATTTCTTGAGTTTCAAAGTGATTCTCACCAACATGATTTATTTCCTGCCTAAATATTCTTGCCACCTCTTCACCTAAAACATTGGCCGGTTGTTCTATCGTAGACAATGTTGGATTTAGAAAAGCAGTTCTCGGATCGTTATCAAAACCAATTACGGCTACATCCTGTGGTACCCTCAATCCTAATTTACGTAAAGTATGTACAATGGCAATGGCGACATAATCATTAGCCGCGAATATACCATCAGGTGGCTCAGGTAATCGAAACAATTGCTCTGTAGGATATACTCCACTCCATGCATTAAAACCAGCCGTTTTAATGAGCTCATCTTTGACTAATAAATTTCCTTCTTTCAGCGTATCTAAGTATCCTCGTAATCGACTCTTAGACGATAATAATCCAGAAGGGCCGGCGATATGGGCTATTTTTTGGCAGCCCATATCTATCAAATGTTTCGTTGCCAATTTTGCACCAGCATATTGATCGACATGTACTTTATGTGCACTAAAATCACAAACCCTGTCAAATAAGACTAAGGGGATATTTCTTTGTTTGATTAACTCAATTTTTTGGTAAGACTGGGTTTCTTTCGATAGTGCTATGAATATTCCATCAGTGTTATTCTCGATTAGTTTATCTATGTATGTAACCTCTGCATCAAATCGATCATAACTTAGAAAGATGTTAATAGAATATCCTTGAGGTTCTAATTGACGCTGCATCCCATCTAGAACCGAAGAATTAAAATACCCATCCAAATAGGGCATGATAACCCCCACCATTTTGGTCTTACTCTTCTGAAAGTTTATGGCTGTTTTGTTTTTTCTATAGCCTACTTCAAGAGCATACTTTTGAATGTGTTTGCGTGTAAACTGATTTATGGAAGGATGGTCATTAAGCGCACGAGAAACTGTTGAAGGCGAGCAATTGAACTTACGGGCTATATCTTTTATAGTGACTATTTTATCCATAGACTTAAAGCGCAGATGATTTTAATTACCCTCGTCAACTTAACTAATAATTAGATCATAAAAAGATTTGTTTTGCACGATTTGAATCTTTCGTTAACCTGGGTAAGTTTCATCAACTTTAAAGTTAAGGGCTCAAGTTTATTATTCGAAAGATTATTTCATATAAGGGCTATTTTGCTCACATTATTTGTTTTCTTGTTGATTAGGCAATATAAAATGAAATTTGCAAACGTTTGCGTAAAATTTGCGGACTTAAAAATTGTGAACTATAAATTCTAATGAAGTACTGTTGTAGATCAAGCA
>JBLIDB010000344.1:0-3596 GCA_047634015.1 Saprospiraceae bacterium | reverse complement strand
TGCGCCATTGTTCAGAAAGGCATTTAAAACGGATAGGGCAATTAAGAATGCTTTATTGAGTATAACAGCAGCTGGATATTATAAAGTATTCATAAATGGAAATGGAATTAAAAAAAATGTTCTTGATCCGGCATGGACAGATTTTAGTAAGCGAATCTATTATTCTGAATATGATGTTACTTCTCTGATTGAAGATGGTGATAATTGCTTAGGGGTGTCATTGGGTAACGGTTTTTACAATCCTTTGCCTATGAGGAAGTGGGGAGCGAGAAATATGAGAAAGGACATGACAGTTGGGAAACCGGTTTTTATTGCAAATCTCCACATTAGTTATAAAGATGGTGACTCAGAAGAAATTGTAACTGACGATTCTTGGAAGTATGCATCAGGACCCATTACCAAAAATAGTGTGTACATCGGAGTAGCCTATAATGCCAACAATGAATTAGACGGATGGGATAAGCCTGGATATGATGATACCACATGGCAAGCTGCTACAATTGGTAATCCTCCTGGAGGAAAACTTGAAAAGGCATTCTTTCCACCTGTTGAAATTGTCAAGGAGATAACTCCCGCCAATATTTATTCACCTGCAAAGGGCGTCTGGATGGTTGATATGGGTGTGAATTTTACAGGGACTTATAAGATTAACTTGTCTGGAGATATGGGTGATACCATAGTCTTCAAGTTTGGCGAACGAGAGTATAAGGATGGAAGGGTGAATCCGATGACATCTGTAGCAGGTCAAATTAAGAAAAAGGGAGTAGGTGGTCCTGGCGCACCCGATATTGCCTGGCAGACGGATAGTTATGTCATAGGCGATAAAGAAGATCAATGGTTTAGTCCAGATTTCACTTATCATACTTACCGCTTCATGGAGATAAAAGGTTTGAAAGAAAAGCCCAATATGGAAGATGTGCGGGGACTTTTTATGCATACCAATGTTATCAATGAAAATAGTTTTTCTAGTTCCTCTGAATTACTGAATTCGATTCAGGATGCCTCAGAAAGGACGTTTTTGGCAAATTTAGTGAGTGTACAATCAGACTGCCCTGCAAGGGAGAAATTTGGTTATGGAGGTGATATAAATGCAACAAGTGAAAGCTTCATTTATAATTTCGATATGCAATCCTTCTATCGCAAAACCATCTATGATTGGGTCGATGCGATGAAAGATACAAGTTTTGTAGATACCGCACCATTTACAGGAATAGAGTATTGTGGCATTAGTTGGGAGTCGGCGTACTTGACTACACAATATTACTTATACCTCTACTATAATGATACTGACATCATCAATGAGTTGTACAAGCTAAATAATAAATGGATGGATAAAGCGGCAATGATTCATCCTGAAGGAATTGTCAATGCTGGATTAAGTGATCATGAATCCTTGGAACCTGTTCCGGTACAACTTACAGGCACGAGTCATTATCTGCAATGTGCGCGTATCATGAAGACCTTTGCTGGTATCATGGGTAATGAGGTAGATGCAGAAAAGTATAAAGCGCTGGCAGCCAAATTAAAGAGGCAGATACAAGCAGAATTTTGGGACAAACCATACAAGGGAGAGATCAATCGGCAAACACTATTTTCAACTTTGCTCTATCATAAGATTGTACCGAAGGATGAGATTGCGGCGGCAAGAGATTCACTGTTATTAGCCATTAAAAATGGCCCATCAGAACATTTAAATACTGGTATTTTTGGTACTAAGTATGTCTTAGAAACACTTGCTGAATACGGCGATCTAAATGCAGTCTTTGATATCGTAAATAGTACTGTGTATCCTGGTTGGGGCTTTATGATTGATCAAGGAGCTACAACAATATGGGAAACATGGAAAGAGAGTAATAATATATATTCTAATAACCATCCAATGTTCGGGACGGTTTCCGAGTGGTATTATCGTTGGTTAGCGGGTATTCGTCCAGATCCTGAACATCCGGGATTTAAAGAATTCTTTTTAACACCTAATACGCCAGAAGGACTTGAGTCTGTGAACTGTACTTATAATTCGCCATATGGAGAAATCGTATCTAATTGGGAATTGATAATAACTGATAGCTATAGGTATGAAATAACCGTTCCTATAGGAAGTAGGGCTAATGTAACGCTGCCAGTATCCCAATCACAAAAAATTGCCATTACAAACAAACATGGAATAAACCAATCTGCTAGCATTGATGGGTTACAGACTGGGCAGTTTTCTTTACAAGAAGGAGACTATGTGATTACCGTATCTAAGTGATTTAAGAATAATTTGTTGATTTATTTACCTTCCATTGATTATCAAAATTTGGCCTGCTCTCCACTCATAGCTACGGCTATGATTCTACCAAAGAGATTTGTCTAGACAACCGAAGAATTACTAGTCATTTTCTTCTCCGATAATTAAGCTCAATCACATAATGTGGATTTAATTAATCGTATTATGCAATTAAAATCAACACCTGCACTCATCCTTAAAACAAATTGCGATATCGATTTTTGCGACATTGATCTCTATATCAAGTCTCGCATCTCAGAATTGCACTCCTGATACCATTGGGCTGGCTGGCTATTTGGCGACCCTTATTTTGAATGAAAGTGCTCCTTTGACTTTTGCGGTACAAAGTCCAGCATCTACTTTTGCGGTGTTACACGGATCTATCGAAACGAGTACGCCCCAAACTGTAGATAATTTTATTATGACGTTTCCTAATGTCACAACGCTGGTTTTTATGCAAATTCCGGGAAGTGGTGATGACGATGCCAATTTGATAGCAGCTCAAAAGTTGAGAAATAAGGGCTATATAACCTATTTGCCAGCTGTCCAAGCTTATCCAGATGATGCTTATATAGCCTCTGGTGGAGTTGATCTTTTTATCTCCGGTACCTCGCGGATCATTGATGTAGGTGGTGAAGTTGGTGTACATTCATGGAGTGATGGGACGAATGAGGCCACTGATTTTCCGATGAATGATGCGGTTCATACGCCTTATATAAACTATTATATATCAATGGGGATGACGCAGCAGGAAGCGCAATTTTTTTAATTTTTTACGATTAATGCTGCCACTGCAGCCGGTATTCATAATATGACCGAAGCGTAGATTGTCCAGTACAAATTGAGGGTATGCAAGAGCAGTGGAAATCAAATGTGTACGGACACTGATAACGTAAGCCTGGCTAATATCAATTCAAACACAACCATCCGAGCTCAGAACAGTATTGTCTTAAACCATGCAGTGCTTTCAAATTTTATGGTTCTCTTTTATGCAGGGAATGAAATTATCCTCAATTCTGGAGCACAGGTGAACGCTAACGCTGAGTTAGAATTACGAATTGAGAATTGTGGTAACTAATTGATTACTAAACATAATATTAAGGACGGAGATAACCAATGAAACCAATGTTCAGCTTGTGTTGAACAAAGCTCCTATCGTCGCAACCACCCCTCAAAATGCTAATAGAGACGACCATCGCGCTTGCTCAAGACTAAAGTTACAAGAATAGAGAGTAACTTATGATTATAACGAATCATAAAATTACAAACCATGTTAAAAAAAAGACTGGCAGCCTACGGGCAATCAACAATTTGAAAAAGCCTTAGA
>JBLIDB010000343.1:0-3602 GCA_047634015.1 Saprospiraceae bacterium | reverse complement strand
TCAAAGATTATGTCTATTTCACCTTGATTTCTAATGTCAAAACTTTTATAAGTTACTTCATTGACCTCTTTGAATACTTCTAAAGAAATCATATCGGTGGTATCGCCGGTAACAATGTACAGGGAGTTTAAGAAGCCTATTTGCTCAGCATTCGCGTCAAAAGTATAATTCAAATTTAAGTCACCGATTGCAGCAATTTTGAAGGTGTCCGCTCGGAGATTGTTGATTTTGAATTTTCCATCTTCATCAGTTCGCGCGAAGTAATAGGGTTTCTCTTTATAGACGACGGAATCTTGGTGATTAGTATACAGCATAACTACCATTTCCTCTACAGGTTCGCCTGTAAAGGCATCTCGTACTTGACCTTTTACACTAAGAGAATCTATGAAATCTCCTGTTGAAAACACGAAAGTGTAATTTTTCAATTTGTTGCCTTCAGTGAAATCCGTAATCGATTCGCCAAAGTTTATCACATAAGTAGTTTCTTCTTTCAGAATCTCTTTCTCATCAAATTTTACCGACACCCTTTTGAGGCGATTATCTATAATAGGAGGATAGTCCGGAGGTGGACTAATTAATATCTGCTTAGCTGCATCTCTAAGGTTTACAAATTCATTAAAATATAAGTTGATGTCTTGTTTCTCAAAATGAATCTGACTACTCGCAAGTGATTCTAAAGTGTCTATTTGGGGAGGGATCTCATCTTTAGGCCCACCAGTTAGAGGTACCTGTTGGGCACAAGCATAGAAGAGGATTAATATAACCAGAATTACAAGAATTGGATAATGATATTTCAATGCTTAGAACTATTTCTCGGATGAAAATTAAGAATCGTCTCGCGAAGATAGTGAGTATCAAGATGAGTATAGATCTCTGTAGTAGTGATGGACTCATGACCCAGCATGTCTTGCACGGCCTTTAAGTCTGCACCCCCTTCGACAAGATGTGTGGCAAAGGAATGTCGAAATGTATGTGGAC
Organism: Saprospiraceae bacterium; assembly: GCA_047634015.1. Classification (GTDB taxonomy): domain Bacteria; phylum Bacteroidota; class Bacteroidia; order Chitinophagales; family Saprospiraceae; genus JAJRXG01. Next base: position 2,624 of record JBLIDB010000343.1, on the reverse strand, counting down.
TTACCTTCTTTTCTATCCCAGCCAAAGCGGCCGTTTCTTTGACAATCATGAAGATCATCACCCGGGTAAGCTGCTTGCCTCGACGGTTCAGAAATATTATATCTGAGCTGGATTCGTCTATTTTTTTGAGCTGTCGACGATCATTATCTATATACATATTTACGTACTTGATGGCACTTGGTCCGATCGGTACGATTCGTTCTTTGTTATTCTTTCCGATTACCCGGATTAGTCCCATATCAGGAAAATAGGCCGAAAGTTTGAGGTTAACCAATTCTGTAACTCGTAACCCAGAAGCATATAGGACTTCAAGAATAGCTCTATTACGATGCCCTTGAGCATGACTTAAGTCAATCACACTTAGCATGGCATCTATATCTTCATATGTTAGGACATCTGGTATCTTACGTTGTAATCTCGGCCCCTCAATTAGTTCTGAAGGGTCATCAGAAATCACATTTTCAAGGAATAAATACTTGAAAAAAGCCCTTATACCGCTAATGATTCTAGCTTGACTTTTAGCACCAAGGCCTAATTTGTTAATCCAGATGATGAACTCAACAAGATGCTTGTATTCTATGTTAAGCGGAGATAAAGATGGAGATCGTTCCGATGCCCATCTTTCTAGCTTGGATACATCGTCTTTGTACGCGGCGATGCTATGCTTCGAGAGGCCTTTCTCTAACATCATATAAGATTCGAACCCAGATGTGTAGATCTGCCAAGCCAATCGCTATGCTATTTTGTGTTTATTCCCGAGTAGCCTTGATCGGAATTTCCATTCCTTCCACATAGATCGTTCCTTTAAAGGTGTCTCCTTCGAAAGTCCCTTTAGTTGTGGATCTATAACCTGCAGCATCACTACTAAATGAAAGATTTGCTCCTTCCCACTTCATTTCTTTCATGTCATATGCAGTGCCATAAGCAGATAACTGCCCTTTATAGTCTCCATCATCATAAGTCAATGTCATCTCACCACTGACTGGACCCGCTGGAGTTTCTACTGCATAAACATATGTTCCTGCATAATCTGATAAAATATCTACAGAGTGGTTGAAGTCAATTGCGAAAAAACTTATAAAAGCTAATATTAGTGTCATGTTATATTCTTTAGGTCAAATATACACTCATATCATATATGAACTCAAGGTAGATAAGTTAAGAGGATCGTAAATGTTGGCTTTGGTGTTATGCTGTGTGTAGTATAACTGGCCATAAGTGTCATAAAGTCGGATTTGTTAGCATATACAGGTCCATAATGCGCCCAAAGAGGTGTTTGGTATATGCTTCTTCATATTGCAATGATTGGCCAAAACTGTGAAATGAATTTCCATACGATTACTAAATCTTCAGGGTGTAGTAAACGCAGATCTGCTGTAAGCTGAATGAAATACTTACACTTTTGTGTTCTGAATTTACACAAGAATGTAGGAGGAACTTTGAAATTGAATAAATGAATAAGAGTATTACATTTAGCTCATGAAGGATTTTAAAGATAAAGTAGTAGTTATAACAGGTGCGGGCTCTGGTATTGGAAGAGCACTGGCGCTGGATTTCCACCAGAGAGGTGCACGATTAGCACTCAATGATTTTAACGAACAGGGATTGTCAGAAACTGTTGGACTTATTGATAGAGAAGTTTTTACGGAAGTATTTGATGTTTCCAAGAAGGAAGCAATGTTTGCTTTTGCTGATTCAGTAGCCAATCATTACGGTCAAGTTGATGTCGTAATTAATAATGCCGGAGTAGCATTGGTTAAAGGAAATACAAGCGAGGTAACTGTAGAAGAATATGAATGGGTACTGGGCATCAATCTATGGGGAATGATGTATGGATCACTGGCTTTCTTACCACATCTTAGGAGGCAAACTGAATCCAGCCTTGTTAACGTATCCAGTATTTTCGGAATCCATGGAATACCAGGACAAACTGCGTATTGCACCTCTAAGTTTGGAATTCGAGGGTTCACTGAGTCACTTGTAATAGAAGAGAAGCTTAATAAATCTAATGTGCATGTAGCAACCGTTCATCCAGGTGGAATCAAGACGAATATTGCCAGAACTGCCATGCAAATCGAAAATGCATCAGAAGAAGATATTGTGAAAATAGAAAAAGCATTTATTACAACTCCTGCCAAAGCTGCTAAAAGGATCATAAATGGAATTACAAGACAAAAGAATAGGATTATAGTTGGTCCTGATGGAATGTATCTATATCTTCTGACGAAGTTGCCTCATTTTATAAGTATTTGGTTTATTAAAAGATGGGGCAAGGAACTAATATAAGCATATGATTAAATTTCTAATTTCCATTACACTACTTGCTTTTCTCATTATGAATTTTAATTGCGCAGGAAGTAAGAACCCAACAATAGGAGAGAAGACGCCTACATTCTTTCAAGGGGATCATATTCTATTTGTAACCTTGGACGTGTATAAGAAGAATGATGAAATCCAAATAGATGTATTAAATAATTCTTTATTGGAAGGAAAGCTAAAAGCGGCAAATTTGGATAAATCTACATTAGAGGAAGGAGATTGGAAAGCTTCAACAGTAAATGGTGAAGGCGAAATAGTGGAGTGGACTAAATTAGAGAACCCGCTTTTATACCGAGCTGAATATA
>JBLIDB010000342.1:0-3633 GCA_047634015.1 Saprospiraceae bacterium | reverse complement strand
ATATGTTGCTCATCTGGGCCACCATAGTGAATTTGAAGATCTAATGTCATTGCTTATAGATGAGCCTTATAGGCGAAGTTCTAATCAAATTGTTTTTGTAGGAGATGGGGCAAGATGGCAATGGTCATGGGTGGAGGCTGAGTACCCCAATGCTATATAAATATTAGATCTCTACCATGCCATGGAACATATCGGAAGATATTTAAAAGAAGTTACGCGGAAGAAAAATGAAATCAATAAATTGATGGGTAAGATTGGGGGTATCTTAAAGGAAAAAGGAATAGAAAGTACAATGCGCTATTTAGAAAACATAACCAGAAAAACCCAGAAACAGATAGTGCAATAAGAAAAATTAATCACCTATATATCCAATAACAAAACCAAGATAAACTATCCTGATTACATATCTAAGAATTTCATAATTGGATAAGGAGCAATAGAATCGGCCCACCGAACTGTCCTACAAAAGAGAATGAAACAATCAGGGCAGCGATGGTCGAAAAATGGACTAACTAACATGATTAAACTGAGATCAGCAAGTATGAGTGGGTATTGGAATGAAAAACAGTCAATCATCAGAAAGGCCGCCTGAAAAGCGACAAACTGAAATGCACCTAGTGGATTTGGCTTTATGAGTTTCAGGTGGATATACATTGTATACCCACCTGTTAAAAATTAGCTCATTTCTTTTTAATTAAATACCAGTGAGAATCGGGCTATGTTCGGACATGAATTTCTCTGTTTTGGTTTTTCTACCTTGTTGAGGAACTGATCTGCTTCATGCTTGTCTCTGACCACTTTCGCTACTGAAAAGCAGGAGGTAATACTAAATAAGTAAGACATAAGTAAAAAGCCCTTGATAGGAAGATTGCCTTCTAGATAAAGGATGCCAACTACCATTCCAAGAAATGAAAGTACAAATGCGATCCAAGCCATACTATAGAATGACTTAGAATTTTGATTCTCATAAATGTAATTTGTCATGATACTTTTCTTTAGTTTCGAGACTAAACGACTATGAAATGCTTACATATTGGATTTTTATTAAAATTATAGATTAGCAGTATTCGTATTGCGACTAACAGTACTGTTTCTGCAACATTTGAAATATGAGGAATTGTGGAATACTTAGCTGTTCCATTGTAATTCTTCTTTATTCTCTTTTTCGTATTGCGCCTAATTGTGGATATCTTATAATGGCTCGTGACATTATATGCTCCAAGTAATATATATATATATATTATTCGTTTTCTTTCCGCTTGAAGTTTTATAATTTATTGTTGATTTAAGGAACCCCGTAAAATTACTCCTTCCCGGAGTTGGGAGTTTCTGTATGTTTGTGTGACATCATGTACCCTTTTAAATATGAGACTATTAATTTTTATTTTTATCACAACTATTTTAATTTGTTGTAATTCCTCAAAGGAAAAGATTAATTCATTTCAACTAGACGCCCAGACGGATTCAATAGTGAATAAGACTGTTGATGCCATGGGAGGATATCAGAAGTGGAAGGCTATTCATTACATTTCATGGACGTTTTTTGGGAGAAGAGATTTGATTTGGGATAAGTATGGTAACAGAGTTAGAATTGATAGTCCAGGAGATAGCTCAATCTATATTCTTAATATGGATGATATGTCGGGAAGAGTTTTGCTCCATGGGCAAGAAGTAATGCATTCGGATAGTTTAAGTAAGTATTTGAATATTGCAAAAAGAATATGGATTAATGATTCTTACTGGTTGGCCATGCCATTCAAATTGGAAGACAAAGGAGTATCTACTAAGTACGTACGAAGTGATACTACATTAGTGGGAAGCGCTGCTGATGTATTGCAACTTACCTTTGATGGGGTAGGAGTTACGCCACAAAACAAATATGAAGTCTACGTGGATAAGAAGACAGACCTGATCTTACAATGGGCATTCTTTAGAGATGTAAATCAGGAAACGGATCCGGCTATTTGGCCTTGGGATAATTATAAAGAATTCAATGGTGTTTTAATATCGGGAAATAGATCAGATGGTCGCGGCCCATCCAATGTAAAGGTCTTTGATGCATTGGGGGGTCGGCTTTTTGAAGACTTTACTACGCCTTCTTTTTGATTATAAGATTTAAAGACTGTTGAGCATTTCTACGACACTTGGCTTTTTACGAACCGCCACAGGAATATTATCTCCGTTGGCCATTCTAATGTACCCTCCTTCTTTCTTAATATACTCTTGTAGATACTTCAGATTGATAAGATGAGATTGATGGACTCTCATGAACTTATGATCGGTAAATAGCGAGTCGAAATGTTTCAAAGTTTTAGTAACATATATTTTCTCTCCGTTTTCTAATACGAAGAGCGTATTGTTGACATCTGATTCACAACGCAATATCTTACTAATCTCTACAACAGTAATCTTCTCTTACGAATGAAGGGATATTCTCTTTGGCAAAGATTCTGGATTAGAGATGGTCTCTTTTAGTATGGCAAGACTCTCATTAGAACTTGTTGTCTCTTGAGTTGCGCGAGACACAGATTCAGATAAATGTTGAGGATTATAAGGTTTTAGCAGATAGTCTATTGCAGAAAAACGAAATGCTTTAATAGCATATTCATCACTGGCTGTTATGAATATAACTTTAGTATTTAGAGAAGGTAAAATCTCCAACAATTCAAACCCTGTTCCGTCTCCTAAGATAATATCAAGGGAAAGGATATCTGGTGTATGCATTCTTAGAAGCTTTGCTCCAGAAACTACACTGTCTGCTGTTCCTATGATTGTAAGATCAGGACAGTGCGTTTGTATGTCAGATCTCAGAACATGTAAGGCATCATGGTTGTCGTCTATAAGGATGGCTGTCGCAAGGCAATTAGAAATTGGTTTGGTAAGGTACCATTAATTGTACTTTCGTGCCAGAAGGCTGATCTTCAGCGTCATACAAATCTGCTATGATAATTGGTTTGTAATTTACTTTCTTTTTAAGAGTGTTGAGACGCTTTTTTGTGATATCAATAGCACTTGAAGTATGATGTGTATTTCTATTTTTCATTGCTATTGTCCCTGAGGAATCACGGCCAATTCCATTATCTACAATTTTGGAATATAGTAATTTGTTTTTTAACGAAAATGAGATTTGTAGCCTACTACCAGCTTCTTTTTCCGAAAGTCCATGCAATACAGCATTCTCGACAAAAGGCGGTATCAACATTGATGGTATTTCTATCTCTTCTGCGTCCATAGAAGTACTATCAATAAGCTCAAATATGAATTGTCCATTATTGCATTCCTTTTCTATGTTGAGATATTGGCGTAATAATTGAATTTCTTCTTTCAGTGAGATGAGATCTTTCCTTGAATTATTAAGAATGCTTCTCAGTCTATACAGATATCTCTAATGTCGTTGGAAAGCAAGCCATCTACAGTTTCATAGTGGATGACACGATCTACTCTTATTTCAAATAATCCTTTACTACTTGCTACCCAAGTATCATTTTTAGTTTGTATTATTTTATTTATTTGACTGTTATCAAGAGTAGGATGGAACTTTTGTTTCTTGAATTCAACTAACAAATGCAACAGCTTGCTGTTGTCATAAGAATAGGAGCAGCCTACTTGCTTTTGGCCATGGCCAAAAGCAAG
>JBLIDB010000341.1:0-3634 GCA_047634015.1 Saprospiraceae bacterium | reverse complement strand
AAGTATATAATTCTATCTATTTCTGAAGCCTCACAGGTAAGCTTGTACATAAGAATTAATGATGTTCTTAGATATGAAGGCATATTCCAAGTTTATTTGAATATTTGTGAACCAACTTAAATCGATTTGTCATGAAACAAATAGCACCTTATATACATAGAGACATAAGCTGGTTGGATTTCAACTATCGTGTTCTCCAAGAGGCCAAAGATCCTAATGTTCCACTTTTTGATCGTCTTAAATTCTTAGCAATCTACTCATCCAACTTAGATGAATTCTTCCGAGTAAGAGTCGCTAATAATAGGAATTTGCTTCGGATTGGTAAGAAAACGAGAAAAACGCTTGGTTTTGAGCCAGCGGATTTGTTAACAAGTATACTTAAAAAAGTAAACGGCCAGCAACTCGAATTCAGCGACATCTTCTTTAAGCAGATCGTCCCCGAGCTAAAGCAAGCTGGTATTAAAATAATCAGGCGTCAGGAGATGACAGAGGAGCAAAGCTCTTTCGTAGAAGATTACTTCTTCGATAATCTCCTCCCCTATGTGCAGCCAGTAATTCTTATTAAAAACAAGATCAAGCCCTTTCTCAATAATGGCTCTCTTTATCTTACGTTAGATCTCGTTGATAAGAAGACAAAAGAACCTGTCAATGCCATTGTAAAAGTTCCGTCTGATCAATTAGATCGCTTCATTCAATTGCCAAATACAGGAGGAACAGAGCACATTATTATTATGATAGATGATGTGGTTCGGCATAGTATTCCATGGATATTCCCAGGATACGATATCATGCAATCCTATTCCATCAAATTAACGAGAGATGCGGAATTGTATATCGATGATGAATTTTCAGGAGATCTATTGCATAAGATACAGAACAGTCTAAGAAAGAGAGCCGTAGGACCGGCATCAAGATTAGTTTATGATCGTAAAATGCCAGAAGAAACGCTCAACTATCTAATGAAGGTCTTTGACTTAACAGAATTTGATTTGTTACCAGAAGGGCGATATCATAATAATTATGATTTTTTTGGATTTATGGATTTTGGCAAGAGTCTTCTAAAAGAAGCTTCTCTCGAACCCATAGAGGTTGAAGAATTAGAAAAATCTCCCAATATTTTTGATGCTATAAGCGAACGAGATCACTTAATACATCCCCCTTATCACTCTTATGAATCTGTAATTAGATTTTTTGAAGAAGCGGCTGAAGACCCTGATGTATCTCATATTAAGATAGTACAGTATAGAGTCGCTGCAAAAAGTAGAATCATGGAGGCTCTTATAAAGGCCGCTCAACGAGGAAAACAAGTAACCGCTTTTGTAGAAATAAAAGCCAGATTTGATGAAGAAGCGAATATTACTTGGGGTGCCAAATTGCAAAAAGCAGGGGTCAAAGTATATTATAGTATTCCAGGAATCAAAGTACACGCGAAGACAGCAACTGTAATTAGAAGAGAAGGTTCAGAACAAGCCCTATACTGCTATCTAAGCACAGGTAATTTTCATGAAAAAACGGCAAATGTCTATTCTGACATTGGCCTCTTTACTAAAGATAAACGACTTACTTCGGAATCTATAAAACTCTTCAATTATCTTGAAACGAAGAACCGAGAACAAATCTCATTTGAACATATGGGAATCGGGTTATTTAACCTCAATAAGCTAATCAACTCGCTCATTAACAAAGAGATTAAAAATGCTAAGGCTGGAAAACCAGCTACTATTCTCTTGAAAATGAATAGTCTTCAAGATCCAGAAATGATCGAAAAACTCTACGCCGCAAGCCAAGCAGGCGTTAAGATCGAACTCATCATTAGAGGTATCTGCTCTCTTGTACCAGGAGTTCCTGAATTAAGTGACAACATAAATGCCATAAGCATAGTAGATCGATACTTGGAGCATGCACGTATCTTTATTTTTCATAATGGCGGAGATCAAAAGTTCTACTTTTCATCGGCTGACTGGATGTATCGAAATTTGAATAATCGTGTCGAAATCATGGTTCCTATCTTTGACGATGGATTAAAAGATCATATCAGTAATTTGATGGATTTGCAATTGAACGATAATATCAAAGCACGTTCACTCAATTATAGAAAGATAAATAAATATATTGGAGACAAGGGGAAGGTGCTTACCAGATCTCAAATGGAAACCTACCTCTACATTAAGAGAAAGGAAAAAGATAATACTATTGAAATTAATGAGGAGAATACTATTGGTTCTCCTCCTCCTGAAATAACTCAAATATGATAAATGCAATTTCGCCTATCGATGGGCGATATTCTTCTAAGACAATAAGCCTTCAAGAATATTTCTCCGAAGCGGCATTAATAAAATATAGAGTAAAAGTAGAAGTAGCCTACTTTTTACATCTTGGACAGATCGGAATTATCGATCTCAGTTCGGATGATAAAGATGCCATTACCAGCATTGCTGAGGATTTTTCAAATGATGATGCCGAGCGTGTCAAGGAGATCGAAAAGGTCACAAATCATGATGTGAAAGCGGTAGAATACCTCATCAAAGAAAAAGCTAAGGACGGCGTAAATCCAAAGTGGTTAGAATTCGTGCACTTCGGACTCACCTCTCAAGACATCAACAATACGGCAATCCCTCTGATGTTAAAGGATGCAATGCAGAAGACCGTGCTCCCAGCATTACAGAATGTTGTAGCTGGAATCCAGAAGATGGCCGATGATCATAAGACGACGCCTTTATTGGCCCGTACGCATGGTCAATCTGCGACGCCTACAACAATGGGCAAGGAGATGATGGTATTTGTCGATAGACTTCAAAAGCAACTTAATACCCTCGAAAATCATCGATATGAAGCAAAATTCGGCGGAGCTACAGGAAACTTCAATGCACATCGATTAGCATATCCTAAAGTAAACTGGCCCGGGCAAATAGATCAACTCATTAGCTCTCTTGGATTAGATCGCCAGCAATACACGACTCAGATAGATCAATATGATAATATGGTCGAAGTCTTTCACTGTCTCGCTAGAGTTAATAACATCCTCATTGATTTCTCGAGAGATATCTGGACTTATGTTTCAATGGATTACTTCAAACAGAAAGTGGTTGCCAATGAAGTAGGAAGTTCTGCTATGCCACATAAAGTCAACCCCATTGATTTTGAAAATGCAGAAGGGAACCTCGGTTTTGCAAGTGCTATTTTAGAATTTCTGGCGCGTAAATTACCGATCTCCAGATTACAAAGAGACCTCACAGACAGTACGGTAACAAGAAATATTGGAGTTCCTCTCGGGCATATCTTAATTGCATCAGCAAGTCTTCAAAAAGGAATAGCAAAATTAGAAATCAACGAAGCAAAAATATCCAAGGATCTTACGGAAGCATGGGCAGTAGTATCTGAAGGGATTCAGACGATTCTAAGACGTGAAGGTTGGAACAAACCTTATGAACTCTTGAAAACCTTCTCTCGAGGAAAAGGAAAATTAACAGAAGCAGACTTTATAGAATTTATAAATGGGCTTGATGCTTCTCCAGTACTAAAACAAGAATTGCTTGCTATAACTCCTCATAATTATATTGGGTACGCGGCAGAGTAAGACTATATATGATATTTCGAATAAATAACAATATTTAACTTGAATCCAGGTCCTATA
>JBLIDB010000340.1:0-3803 GCA_047634015.1 Saprospiraceae bacterium | reverse complement strand
TATTTAAAGACGATCTCTAAAACCAGACAAACAGAAGTTTTAATTCAAGTGCTAAATCATGGGGGGAATGATAAATCTCTATTAGGTTCATTCTATCCATTGGATAGTTTAAATGTTCTTATTGGCAAAACGGAACTCATTAAATCCGATATAGAAAATGGAATCCAAGAAGCAATAAAGAAGCGGAAATCTAAAGTTTTTAGTTTTAAAAATTCCCAATTAATTTCTTTTGAAATACTTGTAGAGCTCATACGCCCTAAGGTCAAACTTATCTGTATCGGAGATAATTATGATGTGAATGCCTTTGTTTCTATAGTTCACGAATTAGGTTGGGAAGTGCATGTGGCTGGTAAGCTTCGTAAATTAAACAAACAAATATTTGATCTCTCCGAATCTGTTTGTACATATGAAGAGGCAAGTAAGATCCCTATAGATAAGCAAACAGCTGTTGTCTTGATGTCTCATGATTATAAAACTGATTTCACATTATTGCAGCATTACCTGAATACAGAGGTGCTATATATAGGTTTGTTGGGTCCTAAAAAACGCATGATAAAAATGCAAAATGAATTGAGAGATAATGGTTCCGCTATTGATCTTGAAGCGCTTCCAAATTTATTTGCGCCGGTAGGCTTAGATATTGGTGCTGAAAGTCCGGAGGAAATTGCACTGTCAATAGCGGCAGAGATCGTTTCTACTTTACGTGAGCGAGATGGCGGCGCCTTACGAAATAGGGTGGGGCCAATACATGAGCGAGACGCCTAAGGATAAGAATATTAATACAATCACTCTTTGTCTACTATCTTGTTTTGCAAAAAGGATGTATCCAGTATCCATTTTTAGCTATGATTTAGCAAATTAGACAAGCGTTATAAGTATTATTGGACTTCACATAAGAAGGGAAGGATTGATAACAATCCTTCCCTTCTTAATTTTAGCGTTGTTTTATAAATATTAAATTTCGAGTCTTTAAAAGACGCAGGCCTTTAAAACATCTTAAAATTCTACCCTGCTAAATCTACAGACCTGTACGCTGCAATCAATTTCTTCTCTCCTTCAGCTCCATCTACGGAATTTCCATGCTCCATCCCGAGGACATGTGTAGATCCCTTGTCATGTATGTGTTGGAATACATTTTTATAATTAATCTCTCCTGTTGTAGGTTCGTTACGTCCTGGATTATCTCCAATCTGGAAATATGCAATCTCATCCCAAGAGGCATCGATATTAGGAATTAAATTTCCTTCTTGGATTTGTTGATGATAGATGTCAAATAGAATTTTACATGAAGGGCTTCCGACTGCTTGGCATATTTGGAATGCTTGTCCAGCTTCTGTTAGGAAGAGACCAGGATGATTCCTTTTATTAAGAGGTTCAAGAACCATAGTAATATTATGTGGTTCACAGATAGCACTTGCCTGCTTGAGTGTTTCAATTACATTAGCAGTTTGGTAACCCATATCCTGTCGTAAGTCAAGGTGTCCCGGTACTACCGTCATCCATTTGGCATTTACTCTTCTGGCCACTTCTACAGCTTTAGTAATATCCGCAAGAAATTCTACTCTTTTGTCTTCTTTTCCGGAAGCAAGATTCGGTTCTTTCCAATAAATTTTATGTGCGACAAAAACGCCCATTTCTAACCCACGATTCCCCATTGTAGATGCCATTTTCTCCTGGAGAGCGATATCTCTTCCACTCATTCCATTGTCTTCATAAGCTGAGAATCCTTGATCAGCCATAAAATTTAGTTGATCTATTGGGTCTTTACCAGCAAGGTTTTTAAACATGCCAAGATGAGGACCGAATTTCAATTTGAATGGCTCTATGGCATTGGTATTGGTTGAAGTCTCCTTGATTACTGCAGAAGATAAGAGACTTGGAGACGCACAAGCAACAAGTGGTGCGGCCAAAACAGTATTCGTTATAAATGATCTACGCTTCATAATTGGAAATAGTAAGTGGAATTATAATTTATAAATGCGAATCAGGACGACATTCCTGACTCGCATCTTCTTTGATTTTCTAATTTATATTATACAATTTTTGTTTTGCCGGGCATTGCGATCGGGTAGTACCCATCGGCATTTGGCATCACAGGAGGATTTGCATCCCATGCATATGACGATGGAGATAGATCTTGCTGTGAATTCAATGCATCATCCCATGTAACGACCTGGCCAGTATAAGAAGCCATACGACCCATTACGGCAGTCAATGTAGCTTTCGCGCCATTCGTTGCATCTTCGAACTTGTATTCACCTTTTGCAATCGCTGCAAATAATTCATCATGTTCTACTTGATATGGATTACGATCTCCTTTCTTGTCATAATCTAATAGCGCATATCCACTAGGAGTCATAATTTTTCCTGGCGCAGGAGCACTGCCATTGGTACCTTCGAATGCTTCAGAAACTCGATTTTGTGTTCCTTTTATGTGTCTACATTGGCTAAACATTCGTGCACCATTCGCATATTCGTACTCTAAGAAATGGTGATCATAAATTTCACCATGATCCTTACCCGTTCTCACTTGCCTACCTCCCATTCCACTGACCTGCGCGGGATAGTCTTTCATAACCCAGTTTCCGACATCGAGATTATGGATATGCTGCTCATTAATATGATCTCCGCATAGCCAATTGAAATAATACCAATTACGCATCTGGTATTCCATTTCCGTTTGCTCAGGAGTCCGCGGACGAACCCATACACCAGCACCATTCCAATAAACCCTCGCAGTTCTAATATCTCCAATGGCTCCACCATGAAGCATATCTACCCACTTCAGGTATATATCTTGATAATGTCGCTGGAGACCTACTACCACATTTAGTTTCTTAGATTTAGCGATTTCAGCCGCAGCCAATACCTTTCGTACCCCAGGGCCATCAACGGCAAGCGGCTTTTCCATGAAAACATGCTTGCCTGCTTCTACGGCAGCCTCAAAATGAATAGGTCTAAATCCAGGAGGCGTTGCTATTAACACCACATCACACATCTCTATCACCTTCTTATATGCGTCAAATCCGACAAACTTACTCTCAGCAGTAACAGATACTTTAGCCCTCATATCGATTACTTTTCCCGTGCTCCAATCGGTGAACTCCTCGTCTGTAAGCGCTTTGTAACACTTTTCTAACCGATCTTCAAAAGCATCTGCCATTGCCACTATCTGGATGTTTTGTTTGGATGATAGTGCTTGTGCCGCAGCCCCAGTACCTCGTCCTCCACAGCCGATAAGACCCACTTTGATGACATCACTTCCGTCAATGTAAGATTTGGCATTTATGGTATTTAATGGCAGCGCAGCTGCTCCAGCAGCCAAACCTGTAGTGGCAAGAAATGCTCGTCGATCTATTTTTTTCATACTGATATATTTTGTGTTTAAGAGAGTAAGATAGGGAATTTTTTATTTGGGCAGCTTAATATGTAGCGGAATATTCATTATGTATTGATTCATAAGAAGATTGTCAAGTACTTAATGTGCCTTAAAAACGCACTTTTACAAAGCGAGGCCAATATTTCAAAAATAGGTACTGATATAATTTTTGCCTAAATAATGCAGGGTCAGACCTTATTAAGTTGAGCATTTTTTTCAAATTGAAGCCTATTGCTGCGAGCAGCGCATTGGAGATATCTCCTGTTAAGCCTTTTAGATAGTTTCTTTGCATTCTGTGGACCTGTTTTAGATGTCCTATAATGGGTTCTATGCCTGCTCTTTTTCTAAATCGCTTTCTTGCCTTTTCCTTTTCGTACTTGCTTTTTCCTCTTCCCGAATCTGGAATTACAATTTGAGTCTCCTT
>JBLIDB010000339.1:0-3874 GCA_047634015.1 Saprospiraceae bacterium | reverse complement strand
GCGAGCATAAAAGCCATGTCGTTAGAATCTACAGAGTGCATCTTCCCGTCATAAACACTTACTCTTATATCTTGCATACAGGAGTCCGTCAATGGTCCGGATTCCATCTCATTAATAATGCCCTTCTTAATGGCATTGATGTATTTGACATCTATACTTCCTCCTACGATACACCACGATAGAACAAGTTTGCCTCCCCAAGGCAAGTCTTCTTTTATCGTCTTCCGAAGATTCAGCTCTTTGGGATCTGGCATGCCTTCATAATAAGGTTCTATGCGAAGGTATATTTCAGCAAATTGACCTGATCCTCCAGATTGCTTCTTATGCCGATAATTTGCCTCGGAACTTGCTGTAATCGTTTCTCTATAAGGAATTCTGGGCTTCTCATATTCCATAGAAATTCCATTGACCTTTTCTATTCGATACTTGATTAGATCGAGATGCAATTGGCCCTGTCCATGGAGTAGGGTCTGTTTTAATTGTGCTGATTGTTCAATTAGAAGCGTAGGGTCCTCCATTTCAATTTGGTGGATTGCTTTCATTAATTTTTCCATTTCCGCTTTTGCAGGGGGAATTACAGCTCTTCTAATTCTTGGATTTGGAAATATAATTGGTGCGATCTCATGATTCGTGTTTTTACTTGTCAAAGTATCATTCGTTAGCGCATCTTTTAATTTTAAAACTACTCCAAGATCTCCTGCTCCCAGTTTATCTACTGTTTCTCGATCTTTACCATTAGAGAGATATAATTGCGATAGACGCTCCGTAGAGCGATTTCGATTATTAGAAAACTCATCACCTCCTTGTACTTTCCCAGCATATACTTTGAAATAGGAAAGGGTTCCAACACGGGGTACTGTCAGTGTTTTATAAATAAATAATGTTGGAGCTCCCGTCAAACTACATGGAAGCGTACCTCCACCTTTCAATGGAGCTGGAGCTCTTTGTGGAGGAGAAGGAGCAATATCATTAATAAATCCCATAATTCTGCCACTCCCTTTATTCTCCGTGGAGGAGCAACAGAATACAGGAAAAAATTCGCGATTAGAAAGTGCAATAGTCAAGCCTTCCGCGAGTTCTTCTTCATTGAGGGTTCCGTCTTCGAAGAATCTCTCCATCAACTCTTCATCATTTTCGGCTGCTACTTCCACCAATCTGTTGTGCATCTCTTGTGCACGATTCAATTCTGATTCTGGAATCGATTCTTTCTTAGGCTTCCCTCCATCAGGACCAAAAACATACATCACCATCCGTAGCGCATCAATTATAGCCGTGAAGCCTAGACCGTTCTCATATGGGTATTGGATAGGTATTACATTATTCCCAAATCGCTCAATGGCTTGTTCTATAGTGAGATTATAATCGGCCTTCTCTCTATCCAGTTGATTAACTACAAATATTCCTGGCGTTTTAAATTCCTTCATATAATCCCATACCAGTTCTGTGCTTACTTCTACTCCTTGAGTGGCATTCAAAAGTAGAAGGCCTGTATCTGCTACTTTCAATGCAGAGATTACCTCTCCTACAAAGTCGTCATATCCTGGAGTATCTATAATATTGATTTTAGATTCCTTCCAGATCACATGCATGAGTGTGCTGTAAATAGAATTTCCGCGATCCCTTTCTATATCTGTATAATCGGAAACTGTAGTTTTATTGGATAAATTTCCCAAGCGATTAATTGCTTTGGCTTCATAAAGCATACACTCCACAAAACTTGTCTTTCCTGCTCCAGAGTGACCGAGCAAGACAACGTTTCTAATTTGATTGGGCGGGTATTTCATTGGGCCTATTTGCAAGCAACAAAATCTAATTCTTAATTATAGTTAATTTAAGCATTTAAATATCAAAAAAGAATGAATAAGTTATAAACTTTTGATCATTTTTTCACAAAAAAATATCATATGTGTAGTTTCTTATAAATCACCAATATATAAATTAAGGTATTGTTACATGTGCATTATACCCCCTGCTTTGTGGTCTTGGTTTATACTTATCTGGAACAAAGATTCCTTTAGTGACAACCGTAAGCCCACCCTGATCACGGTATTTACAGTCTTAATGCACTATAATAATATAGGTCTTATTCACCTAAATGTAATTTTGAAAATATAAAAGAGGGTTCTTGTTTTAGTCTTCAAGAAATAGTCCAGAATAATTGGTCCAATAGTGTATTACCAACTTTTGCTGATAGCGTAGTAATTGATACTAATGTAAAAGTCACAATACTCAGCGGAGTTCCTACAAAAGCCAAGTCGCTATATATAGGATCTATGGATGCCTTGGATATCAAGGCAGGGAATTTTCTCTATTTTAATACCAGATCTGGAGGTGTTAATTATCTTGGAACGCTAACATGTTCTGGAACTTTCAATTTTAGAAAATCTCTCGCCCAAGCTATAGTCAACGATTCTTTAGGTGAAATTACGACAACGACTTCTGGAACAATCAATATCGATACGAGTTGTGCGGATGCCTTTCTCAATCATGGTATATTTACAAACAGTGATCTTGTGGATGTGGACTCAAGTGCTCGTCGTGAGATTACTAATTACCCCACCGCTTCCTTCGTGAATTACGGTAGATTGTATTTTACTGATGTTTTTGCTGAAGGATTTCTTAATTCTGGAGTGGTTACTAATGACCAAATACTAATTGAATGGGATTCTAAAAAAAGACGAGATATAAGAATGCAGAACCTCATATTAAAATAGTTAATGCTTGGGCTGCGATGCGCATATGGTCATTACTAACCTCGCTTACAACAAATGTATGAACTTGCTTTACTTGGATCAGGGAAGCGAAAGGAATGAACCTAAAAAAGCCTTGCTGAAATAAATCAACAAGGCTTTTATTCTTCGAAGTGATTTAAAAACAAAAAGTTAAGTCCTCGAATTTTCTGATAAAAATAATGGCAAAAGCCAAGCAGTGAAGTGCTAACCAATTCGAAGATCTAGTTTCGTATCTAACTCTAAGAGTTTTGAAGCCATCCACCCAAGCATTGAGTTGTTCAATTGAGAATCTTTCTTTATATAGCTCATTATCAAGTAAATAGACTGTATCTGCACTGAATTTGGTCCTCCTCTTATTGAAGTCTTTGTTGTGAAATATATTTTTACTTTCACATAATTCTCTAAAATCCTTTACATCAAAGCCCGCATCGGCATTTAAGAATAGACCGTCCAGATTTAAATCCATGGCTTCCATTTGTTTGAAAATATCACTAGCCTTCTCTTTCAAGTTATAACTATCATGATGCTCGCCACTAATTGGTAATGACCACCCTAATGGCTCTCCTTGTTTATTCGTTAGAATTAACATATTACTCGTCTTTGCCTTTTTTCTGCCTTGGTATCCTACTCCTTCTCCTCCTCGTTTTGCTGGTGTATGACTGCCATCAAAATTAACCAATGACATGTCTAATTTGCCCTTATGATCTTTGACTAAGCTCATATAACATTGCTGCCATGCACCACTTTGAGACCACTTATTGAAATGGTAATACACTGATTGCCAGCTATATTTGGTAAATCTGAAAAATTGATGCATCGGAAGATGCTTCCATTGAATTCCCGTCTTCATCTTATACAAAATTGCCTTTACTATTCTCCATAATGGTACACTAAGCTTCCTTACTGTCTTTGCATTATTCAAATAGCGAACAAAGAATTTACTAATTTTACTCTTAGTCATGAGTTTGTAGTATTTCGTTATTCTTTGGTTCTATCCTCAGAGTTCTAAAGCTACAAACTTTTCATATTGTTACTTTTAACAGTACTTGAATTCAACTAACAAATGCAACAGCTTGCTGTTGTCATAAGAATAGGAGCAGCCTACTTGCTTTTGGCCATGGCCAAAAGCAAGTAGGCTGCTC
>JBLIDB010000338.1:0-4016 GCA_047634015.1 Saprospiraceae bacterium | reverse complement strand
GTGTTGTGATGAACTTTGTCCTACTGTTGTTATTGAAAGATTGAATAAATATCTCAGCGATCCGCTTTGAAGCACCCATTACATTAGTAGGATTCACCGCTTTATCTGTTGAGACCATTACAAACTTTTCAACTTCATACGCTTCCGCTAACATAGCCATCTTTTTAGTGCCGCTCACATTTACTTGCAGCGCTTCTCGTGGATAAGCCTCCATAATGGGTACATGCTTGTAGGCTGCAGCATGAAAAATGATATGTGGTCTATGCTTTTCGAAAACTTGATCTAGCCTCGGAGTATCATTTACATCAGTGATCACAGGGATTATATTGGTAAATCCAAATTCTTCCCTACACTCTAATTCAATATTCACTAGAGGTGTCTCCGCCTGATCTACGATGATGATCTCTTTGGGAGCATACTTGATAACTTGTCTGATGATCTCACTTCCTATAGATCCCGCTCCACCTGTGATCATCACTGTTTTATCCTTGAACTGTCGCTGAACGTTCTCTTTGTCAAGGGCAATAACTGGTCGATCCAATAAATCCTCGATCTGTATCTCCTTAAGCTGTTCTATTTGAAAATCATCACTGATCCAAGAAGATTTAAAAGGCACTTGTAGCACCTGAATCTGATTTTCTAAACATAAATCAACAATCTCATTCTTCCTTTTACTTCCTATCTTCTGAATAGCAAAGATTGCTTTGTCAATAGGCTCTTCTTTGAGTAAATCAGGAAGTTGCTCAGGTTTATAAATCGGTATGCCGTCTAAACTATTATTCTGTAGTGCCATATTATCATCTAATATTGCTAGAATATTATAACCTGACTTTTGATCTTGTCTGATTACATTTCGTGTCATCGCTCCCAATTGACCTGCACCAATAATTATAACGTTGGAAGTAGCCACCTTTTGACCAAAAAGTATCTGAAACAAAGATGGCATCATCAGCCTAAAAGCGGCCATCGTTGTCAATAGTAAGAAGTAGTCTATGAGAAGGACTGAGATCGGTATATTGACCCCATAAGGCCTCAAAAGTACTGCTAGACCGACAAGAAAAATACTGCCTCCAGTAACAGCAAAAAATACCTGCAGCATATCACTTATCCCTGCAAATCGAACTATTACCGCATAGGTGCGAAACCAGCGAAAGCTGATGACACGAACTAATAGTACCAGAAGTACGACTGGTGCCAGGATGAAATAGGAGATGGAAAGATCGAAATTGTGCCTTAAGATACTGGCACTATGGAAGGATGAAAAAGCCAAAAACAGATCTATCATAAGAATGATAATTCTTGTGACGTAAGCGGATTTTGTGTAATTAAGGATGGACAATTATGTTGAAGCTAATCTAAAGTCAAATGTACTGAAATACGTTATGGATGGCTTTGAATTCATATTTATCTTGCTTGATAGGAGTGTTTCTTCTGAACGCTCATTTGTCTGAATCGCGGTTTAGAATGGATTTCGTTGATTTGATCGGTATCTGAAACTTGTAACTTCAGATCAATATCTTGTCTTATTCTGCCTAGATCACATGTTGGCAATAAATTATAAGTTTCACAGAACAAAATGGTCAAATGCCAACAGACAGATTTGATTCCTATTTTTTAAATATTTCTCCGACATCTAAGCGAAGTTCAGGCAAGATTATAGAGGAAATCGAATCTCCCTCTAAATAAGGTCTACTTCCAATATATTTATTCTCAGCGTCCAAAGTATATAAAGTTACATCCTGATGTACTGGATCTACGATCCAATATTCCGGCACCAATGAAGATTCGTATAAGTCAAACTTGTCCTTCATCTCACGTTTAGAATTGCCTGTTGATAATATCTCCACTACCATGTCAGGAGCTCCATTACAACCTTGTTCATCTAGTTTCGCTACATCACAAACAACAAGTATATCAGGTTGAAGGACGGTATCACTTTGCCCTTCCCTTAATGATACTGGAAGGCGAACGTCACAGGGAGCATGAAAAACGGAACAAGGTTTCGAATCCAAAAAATTTGCAATGTTTCTAACTAGGTTGGTAGAGATTCTTTGATGTGTAATACTTGGAGCTGGACTCATCCTAAAGACCTTCCCTAAAAAGAGTTCCACTCGTTCTGGAAATGTCCATGCCAAGTAATCTTGATAGGTGTAATACTTAGATAGATTTAATTGATCAAAGCTGGTAACTGACATTGTTGCTTGGATTTTTTACTAAGATAGGGCATTAGCACTTATACAGCAGGCTTTTTGTCTGAATCACGGATTTAGGCGGATTTATAGATTTCAGGGATTTTCATCTTTCATCTGGTATTGGCGATCTACGTTCTGTAAACTTGCGATTGGCATATTTAAAGTACCACAGTGGCATGCTGTCCCAACCACGGATTTAAACAGATTAAGAGGTTTTAGGGATTTTCATCTTTCATCTGGTATGTACTCAAAGCAACCTCACGTCTTTTTTTCATCCGTGAAATCCTGTAATCCTAATAATCCGTGATTCAGACCTTCTTCATCTTACTCTCCATTCAAAATCCTCAATAGTGCTGATTGAATCCTTTCTTTTTCTGACGGTGTAATATTCGATCCGCTAGAGATTGAGAGGCAAAGGATCTCAAATAAATTGGTATTCTATTGAGGTTTAACTCTATCCCCTCTTCCTCCCCCAACTACGGTTAATAGAATATAGTTAAAATACTTAATCAAGGATAAAGATTCAATCATCTGTTGATCTGTCTCAGCGAGTAATTCTGGAGTGGACATATCAATTTCTCTAAGTTGAGCCAGCCCCGTGATCCCTGGTCGTACATCAAATACATCTTTTCTTTCTCTTGCCTGAATAACCTCTATTTGAACGGGTAAACAAGGTCTAGGCCCAACTATACTCATCTCTCCTATTATTACATTAAATAGTTGAGGAATCTCATCGATCTTATACTTTCGAAGAAAATGTCCTAACCTAGTAATTGACATTGGGTCCACCTCATGCGTACCTACTGAAACAGTATTCATGACCATCGTCCTGAATTTGAACAGAAGAAAGGTCTTTTGATCTCTACCGACTCTCTCCTGAATAAAAAGTGGCTTAGAACTATCAAATAGTCCAATAAAAAGCACGATAATGATAAAAGGCAGCAGAACCACCAGTCCACAAAAGGCAATTAGAATATCGAATATTCTGATCATTGTGACCTACTTGATATATAATGACTTGTCATTTCTTGAATACCCTGTTCAAATGAATACGGTGGGGTAAAGTTAATTTTTTGATTGGTCTCAGTATTGTCAAATACCAATGAGTCAAATAGTCTTTTACCTAAGGATGGTTTTAATTTACTAATTATCTTTCTCACGATAATTGGTAATGAGATAATCTTGTTAGTTGACGAAAGACCTTTGCTTATACTTTCAACCAAATAAGATGTTGAATGAAGTTGTTTATCGCCTGCTAAGACTATACCCGAGTTTTGATTGAGAACAACGTGTTCGATCAGAGCGACCAAATTACCTATATACACCATGCTCCTTTGATTATGAATCCCTCCCAAAGGGATGATTCTAAATCTATTTACAAGAGACACCAAGTTAAATAAATTCCCTTTGACACCCGCTCCATAAACTAATGGCGGTCTGATTATGGCAACTTTAAAAGTTTCGGTTTCAATTTTTTTTAATTCATACTCTGCATCCAGCTTGCTTTGACCATATGGATCATTTGGCAAGCATTCTGAGGACTCGTTATAATAGCTACTGCCTTCGCCATATACCTTCGTACTACTTATGTAAACGAAGTGCTGCACGCCAGCAGTTTTGGCCTCATGGGCAAATCGAAGTGTTAAGTCCCGGTTAATCTTAAAATATTCATTGGGATTAATTTCAGTCATTTTATGTGCCACACCGGCTAAGTGAATAACTGAATTAACATTACTTAGACTAATCTCACCCTCAGTATATCCCCTTAATGAAATAGTCTTTACAGAATATTTAGCGTTAAGATATGGCACTAAAGATGCTCCA
>JBLIDB010000337.1:0-4036 GCA_047634015.1 Saprospiraceae bacterium | reverse complement strand
ATAAGGATCTCTTTTAATGCCACGAAGTGGGCTGTTGCTATCAAACAATTTCCATTCTTCTGAAGTGCCAGATGCACCGTTATCTGATGTGAAAAAGACATAAGTATTGTCATCGATTCCCGCATCTCTTAAAGCGGCCATCACACGACCTACAGAATTATCCATTCTGCTGATCATTGCCGCATAAGATCTGGCATCATCAGTCCAATTTTCATTCTTATAATCTCCCTGATCTGGCAATTCATATCTACCATGAGGAATACAAAGTGGTAGATATAGAAAAAAGGGTTTCTCTGCATTTCTTTTAATAAAATCAAGAGCATAGTCAGCAAATAAATCGTGGGTATAATCAGTGCCCTTGCCCTCTTTGTTCCCTTTCAAAATAACTTTCTCTTTATTCTTCCAAATATAATCGGGATAGTAAGAATGGGCCCTTCGTTGATTTAAGAAGCCGTAAAATTCATCGAATCCTTTTTTGTTTGGTTCACCACTGGTATTTGGTTCACCAAGTCCCCACTTCCCTACCATTGCTGTCCTGTATCCTGCTTCCTGTAATAACTCAGCGATAGTAATATCTTCTTTCCTCAAAGGCACTCGTCCTTTTTTTCCTGCTAGTCCGATTACTCCTCCGAGACCAAAATTGCCTCTGACTCTGGTATGGCCTGTATGTAAACCAGTCATCAAAACACTTCTCGCAGGTGCACATACCGATGATCCAGAGTAACATTGCGTAAAGCGGAGACCCTCTGCAGCGAGCTTATCTATATTAGGTGTTTTTATTAGTTTCTGACCATAAGATCCGGCATCAGCGTATCCCATATCATCTGCCATTATAAATACAATATTGGGCATCGTCTCAGACCTCATCGAATCTTGCCGCTCATCCTTCTGAGTACATGCTGATACCACAAGAAGTAAAGTTGTTATAAAGGGTAATATTTTATATACAATCTCTTTCATATTGAATTCCTTTCTATTTATATAATGAGTAAACAAAGTCCGTTTCGTATATCCTCCTCATTGACTACATTTCAAATTATAAGATAAATAAGAACTTCGGAAAGTAAAAATGAATTAGCCTTTCTTCATGGCAATCTTCAATTCCTCTCCTTCTTTCTTCATACGGTCTAATACTTCTTGAAATTCGTCTATTATAATTATTGCGTCTTGAGATAGATCTGTATTGGCCAAAGCACTTAACTCCATTGGGTCATTCTTAACATTGAAAAAATCTCCACTTTCATAGAGCTTCCATTCTTGATTCTGGACATATACTTTTTTGGGATACTTTTCTTTCCCTGGATCATAGTAACAATAATTCCAGTCACGTGTATTTGAGAAATCTCCGTTTAATTGTGGATAAAAACTCACTCCGTCACTAACAAACGAATTTGGTAATTCGCTTCCCGTAGCCTGAGCAATCGTTGGTAAGAAATCAGAAAAATCTATAAGATTATCATTCTGTTGTCCTGCTTGGATAGTCCCCGGCCATAGCGCTATCAATGGAACATGGGTGCCGTATTTATGTGTAGAACCTTTGGCTCCTCGCACTACTTTATCGCCTAATTGAGATATCAACCCCTTGCCAGTCCCATTGTCTCCTGTAAATAGAATCAAAGTATTGTCGTCGATGCCTAAGGCTACTGTCTTATCAATAAGTTGCCCGACTATATTATCGAGATACGCGACTTCATCTTTGAAATATTTGGGATCCGAAACTGTATTGTGGGCATTCCCGTCACCTGGTATCTCAACATCATCCCAATCTTTGGAATCTGGAGTAGGAACATAAGGTCTATGCGTAAGGGCCATAGGATAATATGCAAAAAATGGCTCATCCTGATGTTCCTCCATAAAATTCATTATAAAGTCGGTATGAAGCTGAGGGCCATACTCACCATTTGTATATTTCTTTAGTTGGCCATTTTCTATAACGCGAGGATTCTTGTATCTCTCATTATAACTCGTGAATGTCAATTGCCAAACATGAAAATCATCAAATCCAGCCTTATATGGCGCATATTCGTCTCCTCTCAATTGCCATTTTCCAGCGATACAGGTAGCATATCCTTGAGGCTTCAAAATATGGGCGAAGGTTGTTTCATGAGGATCCAATTCTCCAAAACCGTGGTAGTTTCTAAAGTTATATTTTCCTGTCATGATCTTAACCCGAGACGGTGTGCATAAGGGTTGAGAATAACAATGATTGAACTGCATGCCTTGCCGTGCCATCTGATCTATCCGAGGCGTCTTAAAATTAGTGTTACCGTAAGATCCGAAGGCTTCATATCCTATATCATCGGCCATAATGAGTATGATATTGGGCTTATTTGCCTCCTTAGACGGAGATGGCTTTTGGCTTACACACATAAGGCCTACCATTGCCATTCCTATAATTCCAACACCCATTAGTTTGATTCTCATACTGTTTCTTTAGATTACTCAATTTAGGTATCTATAGGCGCCCTATTACCCTCGAATTGTATCAATAGTGGTGGTGAATGTGTTTTGATATTTAATAGGTCGCATTATAGCCAGGTCGGGGGTTGTTTTTGCGCCCATGTGCTATCCCTCTTTGTACTTACCCCCAACACTATTAGTATCCATGGTAAACTCCGATTCGGCATCAGAGAAATGGTAAGAAGAATGATACCAATAAGCTTCATGGATAAATATTAGAATATTAAGATTTCGAAAATCAAAACAAGCATAAGTGACTTCAGAACTTGATTTTGAGGATCAGGGATTTAAAAATTCCCATTCCAAAAGCTGTAACGGCCAAAAAAAATAAAATCGATTTATCCTGTGGAATTCCAATAGTCACTCCTTAATCTATGGCAAAAGGTAGGATTCATAGGCTTGAACACATATGGGCATGCTAATGATACAAATGGTCGTTTTGCACATATAGGTGAATAACGAGATTTGATTTCGATCGAAAGGGTAATTACCCAAGATTATTTTCTCTGATTTGCTTTCTACCAATTCATTGGTTTTTGTTGTGCTCAAGGAGATTTTAATGTTGATGTATTGATCCTTTGAATAAAAACTATTTATAACCAGAATTGAAAAAAGTATGAAGCCCAAGATTAGAAGTCAAATTAAAAGCATGGCGAAAGGCATTGTTTCGCTGCTATGTTTTCAATGTTTATGTTTTACAATGGCCATAGCCAGTTCGAGTAACAGTCATATCGCGTCTATGGCGGATATTGACATTACAGGTTCAATTTCCGACGCCGAGGGACTTGGTCTTATCGGAGCATCTGTCCTTATTAAAGGGACCATGCAAGGAACTATCACTGATATTGATGGTAGTTTTCAGATTACGGCACCAGATGATGGAATTTTAGTAATCTCATATCTGGGATTTGCAACTCAAGAAATAGAGATATCTGGCAGAACAAGTATAGACCTACAAATGGAACTGGATGCCAATAGTCTTGAAGAGGTAGTTGTTGTGGGATATGGGTCTCAAAAGAAGAGAGACCTTACAGGAGCAGTGGCATCCATAAAAACCAAAGACATTACCAGAGCCAACCCGGTGCAAGCCGCAGCTGCTTTGCAAGGACAAGTGGCAGGAGTTAATATCACAAAGGTGAATGGCCGACCTGGCTCAAGCTTTGATATTACAGTCCGTGGTGTGAGTAATTTCGATGAAGATGGTAATGGTGTGAATTCACCTCTTGTTGTTATCGATGGTGTTATGGGTGGTAATTTGGATAATCTAAACCCTGCGGATATCGCATCGATAGATGTGCTGAAAGATGCATCTTCCACAGCGATCTATGGATCAAGGGGGGCAAATGGTGTAATCATCGTAACGACACATAAGGGAACATCGGGCAAGCCGAGAGTTACCTATAATGCCTATGTCGGTTCTAAGGTTCCGGCACATGTGCCAACCATGATGAATGCACAGCAATTCTATGAAGCCTATAATTCTCAACGACAGATCGATGCAGTTGCAGTAGGTTTAAATGCCCCAAAGCCGAGAGGTTGGACGGAATCCGAGATCGCCAATGCCACAAGCGGAAGG
>JBLIDB010000336.1:0-4039 GCA_047634015.1 Saprospiraceae bacterium | reverse complement strand
CTGATTGCGCTATAGAAAGATCTTCAAACAAATTCACTGCAATTGTTTCTTCTACTCGCTGGGATCTCCACGCTCCTACTTGAACAAACGCTGTAGCATACAAATCTGTAACACCATCTCGTCCCCATACTACTTCATAAGACGCTGATGTCTTCAATACATCAAAAACTAAAGTCGCTACAGAAACCCATGAAGCTTGCTTAGACAATACTTTCCCTCCTTCTCTATTATTAATAAGTGGAATAGAAAAATTTGCAAATCCAAGATTGTCATCAAATGATAATTGATTTACTTCATCTACATTCAATCCCTTATGAGATTCCTCAAATGTAATCTGTCCGTAATTATTAGATAATCTCTGTGTTGTTTCTTCGCTTCTTAAATCAAGTGTTTCACTATCGTAATAGAATCTATAATTCTGGCTCCCGAGAGATAATTCGCCAGCTTCGTTATATCTTACTTCTACATTAACGTATACTTTGGATGCGTTCGCATCATATCTTGCTACAGATAATCTTAAGTCAATAGCATCGCTTCCAGCTACTACTACATTAATACTACACAAAGCTATCGCCATGAATGCCATAGCATTCAGATTTCTTAAAGATCTAAACATTGGTTATTGTTTTATCGGGTTGCTTCTAAGACGAACCAATAAGTGCAACACCACATGTTTTTATCGCCGAAGTCTTATAAAACAAAGCCAAATGACTCGTACCTGACAATTGTAATTATTCTTATAAGTATACTTAGTTGAATATCAGTTGTAGAAACTTAATTCTATTTGAAAGCTTTTTTCAAAGAAAATGTGCTATTCGAAATAAGCTTATTCATGTGGAAGAATTTCAAAGAATAGCTTCAATTCTGATCCCTCATAATCCACAGCTGTAATGCTATGATAACCTACTCTCGGTTTAATAGATATCGTATGAAACTCATTTGTACTTGCCAAATAACGCTTATCCAAATACCAATGAATAGTAGCATCGTCGGATTGATGTGCCATCTGTACTACTAATTCTTGCTCCAATCCATTTAGATCAATGGGCAGCAATATTTTATCTCCTTGAGATGGATGAACAAAGGCCATATTATTTTCTTCACTTTTAAGCAGCGTGCAATCGGGATGTAATGGTGGCAGCTCTCTAATCTCAGGATGACTTAATTTCATATACTGCCAAGACAATGGGTCAACGCTGAAGTGTTGCATATATATCCCTTGCTTCCCACAGTGTTCATTAAGCCTATGCTGCTCGCTTGAATCGACATAAATCATCTGATGAAAATTGCATACTTCTGTGTGAACTACTGATAAGGGCATATGCGATGTATCAATTTCAGGACAATTCGATCCTCCTAACATCCCACTCACCTTACACATGGACATCCATTCCATATCTTCATAAGGCATTGTAAACCATGCGGCACTTGATCGAATGTTATTAGCAATTCGAAACAGTAGTCTTCCAGCAGTTACACTGCCTATGATGCCCTCTCGTCCCTCTCCATCCGCATTTCCAACCCAAGTGGCTATAACTAACTCCGGAGTAACACCAACTGCCCAGGCGTCCCTATTCCCATAGCTTGTTCCCGTCTTCCATGCGATCGGTTTAGAAGAGTTAAACCGTTGCCAATTACCTTCTTCATCAGGTCTATTTAGCCCTTTCAATGCATCCAGTGTTTGAAAAGCAGCAGAAGGACTAATGGAAGACTGACTTTGCTTATTAGTGGACAATGCCAAGTATCGATATGCTTTTGCTAATTCCCATAGCGTAACCTCTCCTCCTCCAAGAATCAGCGAGAGACCATAATAATCGGAACTTCCATTGAGCGTTGTTATTCCGATCTTTTTCAAGCGATGTAAAAACTTATCAATACCATAGAACTGTAACATTAATACGGAAGGAACATTGAGCGATCTCTGCAAGGCTTCATCCACTGGAGTCAAGCCAGAGAAGGTCTTATTATAATTTGAAGGACTAAATCCATTAATATAGATAGGTACGTCTCGAATCAGAGACTTAGGAGCTAAGAGACCTTCGTCAATCATAAAGGCATACAAGAAGGGTTTTAATATAGAACCGGAACTCCTATGGGCTTGAACCATATCGACATGGCGCTCTTCTCGTGTATTAGGTATATTTCCAGCATAAGCCAATGGCCGTCCACTTTCAATATCTAAAATCAATGCACCCGCATTATAAATTTCATTTTCCTCCCATTCAGCTCCTAAATCAACGAGAATCCCATTAACTTTTTGTTGGATACTCGATGATAAGGGTTTGCGATTGGATGTTCTTGATTTAGAAAATTGCAGATAGTGCGGAGCATGAGAAGGCAGTGCATAGACTTTTTGAGGTAGTGGCTCTGCTAATGAAGCTTCGAGATCCAGTGCTGAGATATGATTTTCTAATTCTAATTTCTTTAAAAGCTTATTACGCTTGGCTAGCAATTGATCTCGATTACGATTTACATGAATCAAACTTGGTGCATTGGGAAGTACCGCGAGGGTTGCAGACTCTGCCCAAGAAAGCAAGGCCGGCTTTTTTCCAAAGTATCTCCAACTTGCGGCCTCAAGACCTACTACATTTCCTCCGAATGGCGCCAATGAAGTATACCATTCTAATACAGATTCTTTGGAATGCCATAAGCTTAGCTTCCAAGCCATAATTGCTTCACTTATCTTACTGGACCAGACTCTGGGCGGATGGTTCCGTGAAAGTCGAACCAATTGCATCGGTATAGTACTCCCTCCAGATCTTACTTGTCCAGCTTGATAATTAATCCTTATGGCCCTTCCTATTGCAAATAGGTCTATGCCATTGTGTCTATAGAACCTCTTGTCCTCAAACGTAACTATACACTTTGTAAATTTATCAGGTACGCCATCTAAGAGCGGAAGTCGCCATTGTCCATCTGTAGCTATGTGAGCAGATAGTAAGTTTTGATCTTCATCTACAACAAGAGAAGAAAACGGAAGATCTTCAAAATCCGTAACAGGAGGCCAACATATATATATCCCTCCTATTAAAAGTAGAATACTTAAGAAGTGGATTCGTTTCACATTTTATATAACGCCCCACCTTCGAATGTCATCTATAAAGTGAGGGTATTTACTTTTTTTTTATTCTAACGGATCGAGGATACTTGGTGTTCCTGAAAGGTACCATCGTCCTCTTGTGCTATCCAATAGATTTCCTTTAATTTATTAATGTGTTCATTGAATTTATTTATCTGAACTATTATGATGCTAAATGTACAGAACGATTAGATTGATTTGCAAGGCCTTCATTGTTAATATTTAAAGCATGGACGTAAGGATTCATCAATTTTAAAAATTGAACTCTATGCAATGAAGTCAGTTAAAAATCTCTTTTTTCTATCAAACCAAAAAGTGGTCAATATTAGAGGCTAATGAAGTCCAAAAATAGAAATGCCCCTTATAAACTATAGACTACATTTTTATCTTTATCTATACTTATAGGTCCGAGACTCTTTCCTACGGGCACAAAAAAAGGCTTACATCTTCATGCAAACCTTTACTTTTTCGGGTAACAATTTTTTGAATCGATTCGATCTTCACCAACTTTTTGATCTCAAACCTTTCGATACATATCTAAGACAATGATCTAGTTGTTATCCCCTATCCTTTTAGTGGTATTCTTTGTATTTTTTAAAACCAATATATGATTGAACCCCACCGATGCATTAGGAATCTTTATAAAAGTCAAGAAGACAGCCTGCTCTCGGTAAGTGAAGTAAAAGGTATATTGTTTCTATCATAAGCATCCGCTCTAGCAAATCCGAAAAATTAGCAAAGCCTCTCATTTTGAAGGCGCCTTGGATCGGAACAGGTTATCTAATCCGTAATTAGGACTCAAACCTATTCAGTGATTACAATCGAGATATCATCTATTGATACAAGATCCTTTGGGATCATTTTGCGGCGCAAGCGAAGTTCTACTTCTTCGTTAACAATTACTTGCCCATCTCTGATGATCATCTTCGCTTCGCCTCCAGAATTAACTACAGACATGAG
>JBLIDB010000335.1:0-4074 GCA_047634015.1 Saprospiraceae bacterium | reverse complement strand
AAGTGTTTCTATTAAATCAGGAGCAAAATGGTCAAGCGTTTGAGCTATCCTTTGCAATAATAAATTGCGCGGAGATTTTCGTGAGCTTTTTAACTCATTCCTCAGTGATTTGGCTCTATTGAGTTTTCTTTTTTTTAACTTTAATCATTGTATTACATTTTGGCAAATATATAAACAGCTGTAAACTTGTTTTTATGGCTGTTTATAATTTGCTTTGCCTCAATCAGTTAGGCAATGGCTCTGAATCGCTGACCCTATTACAATGAATTAGCTGTTCTTTTTACAATTTTTATCTTTGGGCTTTAATCTATTCAATGAAAGGTGTATCTTCGCCCTCCTTTTTGAACTAAGATATTATGAAGAAAGATACACACCCATCCAATTATAGACCTGTTGTTTTCAAGGATCTCTCCAATGATGAGACCTTTATAGTTCGTTCTTGTGCGAATACAAGAGAAACGATTGTAGCGGAAGATGGAAACGAATATCCACTTGTGAAGCTCGAGATCTCTAATAAATCTCATCCATTCTTTACAGGAAAGATGAATTTCGTCGATACTGCAGGTCGTATTGAGAAGTTTAACAACAAGTTTTCTCGTTTTTCAAAAAGAAAACAAACTGCAACAACAGAAACAGCAACGCCCGAAACGGCCGCAGCTGAAACTGCAACACCTGATGCTGCTAAATAGGAGTATTTGATGATAGATATATAAGAAGCTCCTTTACATAAGTATTGGAGCTTTTTTTATGGCCAATTCGCTAATGTGATAATATAATTGTTTCTTATAATGTGATAAGTAGAAGGGTTTATCTTTGTAGTTCAATAATTATATGAGAGAAGTTGTTTTATTTGATGGCGATGAGCGTCAGTCATTGCTTCCACTTACCTACATGCGTGCAGTTAGTCAATGTAGAGTAGGACTATTAACAATACAAGAAAAGTGGTCGCAACAACTTCCAGCGAGTTATCATATCAAAACAGTGGACTATCTCCAAGGCCTCTATGCGAGTAGTCCAGATGCTTCGAAACAGAGAATATGGATCAATGGCTCAGTACTACCTAATGAAGATTTAGTTGCCAGTATATTATTGCTCAAGGCAAACGAAGTTCTAATAGATGGAGATGATGTAGTGGCTTTCTTTTGTGATGAAAAAAAACCGGATGTTTCAATTCCAGAGATAAAACAGCATTATATTAAAGTACGTATAGCGTCAGACAGAATTGTTTACCCAGAAGATATACTTGAATACTGTGATCAGGAATTTCGTAAGGACTTCCTTTTGATAACTAAAGGTCAAGAAAGTCAAATTGTAGGAGCAGATGTAAGGTGTCGTGGCAAGGATATATTTATTCACCCAAGTGCTACGGTATATGACTGCATACTCAATGCAACAGATGGTCCCATATATATAGGAGCGGATGCAGAAGTCATGGAACAAGCAGTTATAAAAGGTCCTGTTGGCGTCGGGGCGAACAGTGCAGTTCATGTAGGAGCAAAAGTCTATGCGCACACAATGCTTGGTCCCTTCAGTAAGATAGGTGGTGAGATAAAGAGAACTACGGTATTCGGATATTCTAATAAAGCGCATGAAGGATACTTGGGTGATTCCGTCATAGGGCAATGGTGTAATATTGGAGCGGATACGAATAATTCCAATATGAAAAACACCTATGGGAAGGTGAGTTTATGGACGCCAGAACAGCAAAAATTTAGAACGACTAAGCGCCAATTCTTAGGACTAATTATGGCGGATCATACTATGAGCGCAATTAATACCGCCTTTATGACTGGAAGTGTAACTGGTGTTTTTGCAAATGTATTTGGGGCAAATTATCCCTCGCGTTGGAGTCCGTCTTTTACTTGGGGACGGCCAGATCGAAAGTATGACTTTGATAGAGCATGTACAGTAGCAACAAGAGCAATGAATAGAAGAAATATACTGTTAACTGAAGCCTATAAGAAGGCGCTGAAGCATGTATCAGAACGATGAGGTCTACAATTACAAAGTGGATATCCTACCTCTGGGATGTGCAGATAGATTATCGCAGTTCTGAATATAATCCGGACCTTATCGTATATATGGCACAAGGTCGATATCAGCTCTGTACCGATAGCGCTATATATTCTCATGAAGATAAGTATCACAACTTTACTAAGATCTTGAGGGAGGATGTAGATTACGATCGATTGAATGGTAATAAGGTTCTCGTACTCGGTCTTGGACTTGGGAGTATCCCAATATTATTGGATCAGATAAATAATGGTCATTGGGAAATCACAGCGGTGGAAATAGATGAAGAGATTATAGAATTAGCATTATTATATGGTTATCCTAAGATAGAATCTCAGATTCACTCAATTACAGCGGATGCTGCAGTGTATGTCGACTTATGTCAAGAGAAGTTTGACCTGATCTGTGTGGATGTTTTTGTTGGAGAACATACACCGCAGAAGTTTAGGACTGCTCAGTTCCTTCAAAGACTTCAAGAGCTAACGAATCCGGAAGGACTCGTGATTTATAACACCTTGGCATTTACAGAAGAAGACAAAAAGCAGTCGAAAGCATTCTATAATGAAGTGTTTCAACCATCCTACCCTGATTCCAGATGTATTAACGCGCATCGTAATTTCATGCTACTTTCTTATTGAGTTTATAGATCTTGACGCAGTTGATATTGAAGTCTTGCTTAATTCTTAAATCACCTCAAGACGGTATTTCAGATTTGGACTGATTGATGAGAATCTGCCTGCCGACAGATAACTAATTGATAGTCAGGATGAATCTTTTATTCTTTCCATAGCTATAGCTATAGGATGAACGAATGAACTCATAGAGTCGAGTCATCAGGTTCGAAAAGAGAGAACCTCGAAAAGGGTGGGCATGTAAGCTAAAATAACTGGCTTTCAATGAATTGTTCGCAGACATCTTGCTTAATTCTTAAACGACTTCTATAGTATCACATTGATTATTATACTTTTGTAGCTCATTAATAGGGAGAATGTCATGATGAATATCAATATATACTGGCTCATAGGTCTTACCATAGCCACATTACTCGGAGGAGTAATTCTGGCATTCACAGTAAATTTCTGGTACGCACTTCCACTTCTTATAATTGGAATCATATTAGTTGTGGTATATGTCTTGTTTGGAAGTGTGAATGCTGCTGCAAAACATATCCAAGAGGGAGATTTTGCTATAGCGGACAAAAAACTAAAACTTACTTGGAAGCCGGATTGGTTATATGTAACGCAGAGGGCATTTTATTATATCATGAAGGGATCGATCGCGATGGATGCCAAAGATATGGTTCAGGCCGAAGCACACTTTGATCACGCATTACAGATGGAATTGCCTTCAGATAATGAGAAGGGTATGGTCTTATTACAATTGGCCAATATTAATGCCACAAAAGGAAAGTGGAACATTGCCAAAAATTACTACCGCGATATCAAAAAGCTAAAGGTTACGGAGAAGCAGATCAAGGAGCAAATTGATCAATTCGGCAAAGCACTTGGCAATAGTGGTCAAGTCAAAGCAGCCCGGTCCATGGGCAATCAAGGAATGATGCAAGCAGGAGGAAAGAGTAAAAGAAGAAGGCCAAAAATGAGATAACAAGTCATTTGAGCTTGTAGATTTTCTAACAGGATAGGTCTTTAGAGCTGACATGTTGAATGTAATTCTCTATTTTCAGTTTTTATAATAAAAATTCTAAATATTTACCATTCTTATTAGATTGTTTGCAATTTAGAGTGACATGATCCTATATTTGTACAATTATTCGAAGGAATGATCTATCCTGATTTATGAAATAGTTTCGATGTAGATTTATTAATGCATGAATCAGATATAAATACTGTGAGGTGATGAAAAGGTAGCCATGCCCTCTTGTCTCGAGGGTGGGGAATACGCGATAAACGCAAGATAGGGGTTGACCACACTTTTCTTTTGTCTTGTGGCTAAGCTCCTCGTGGAGGTTCGAATCCTTCTCTCACAGCAAATAAAAAGAAGCCGTCTGAAAAGACGGTTTTTTTTGTGCACATAGCGAAAAAGTAAATTTCGATTTAGATT
>JBLIDB010000334.1:0-4118 GCA_047634015.1 Saprospiraceae bacterium | reverse complement strand
TCGTACATGATTTCCAAGACAGTTTTCGATTTTTGTAAAGGATCGATCAATATTTATTGCGCTTTTCTAATCCTATACTCATTGACAAAATCAAAGAAGTGTTTACCGAGCTTATGATTTATAATAAGGGATAAATTTTGCAGGGACATATTGAGTTTTCGCGCCAATTTTTGAAGAGAAAGAGAAGGATCCAAATATAGAGCTTCGGACTTCATAAAATCCTGAATGCGCCTAAGTCAGATTTCATCCTCATCAAGTGCTTCAGATCCATTGTTTTCTTTATGACGCTCCAAAATCTGAGAAACAGAAAGTAATGATCCATCCAAACCGCGAAACAATAGTGGGTGATGAAGTGCTTTCATTACCATCCAAATCAGAAAACTAATAAGTGTCAAAACCATGCCCAATCGAACAAACTGGAAAGCTTCCGCAGAAACCTGGAATCTCAAAAATCCCTTAGTAAGACTAACAAGAAAAATCGCCACACTAATGGTATTTAATTGCCAAAGCCAATTGTAGAGTCTTATTTTGTCATCTGAATGATTTGCCAAGATGAGCAGCTTAGCTTGATATAGCACGACATACGACCAGGTGCAATATCCCACCGTAGTTACAAAGCGAATCACATTGGTGATTTTTACCTCAGTTTGTTCGAAGTAATTGCCCCGAAAAGCAAGTTTTAGTTCAGAAGAAGCAACATTAAAATTAGGCACAAGAACTAGCGTAATGACTATAAAAGGGAGCAAATGGAGAACATGAATCCAACGCAACTTAAAATTACTATGTAGCGCGGAACAGATAAAAAGAAAAAGCAAAGGACTCACTAAGATATTTATGTCATCTCTAATCCTATCTAGACCCAAATGAACCTCAAAGTAGAAACCATACCAAAACGCACTAATACTGATTGCCAGAACGATAAGCATACCTGCCAAAATCCGATTGCTCAATTTGTTTTTAGAATTAACCGCCTACAGGAACCCTGCGAAAAGTAAACACAATACCATAAGGAAAACTGCAGCTGTACTCAGTATAAGAGTAGAATCCACAAGGTAAAAATCACCTTTTTATCTCGAATGAATGTTAGAGATGGTTATTTAATTATCAGAGTATAAGTCAAACGGACGATATGGAATATTTAGGAACCTAATAAGTCAATAAACCCAGTGAATTTCTCTCAATGAGAGCTCATAAAATCTGAAACTGCTCTACCTTCTTCTTTTTCCACTAAATTCCATGGCATCACCCTTGCCAAATCCGTAACTGACACCAAGAGAAACAAATCTTCCTCGCTGTCCAAAGGAATACTGGTTTAGATTGTCGAGAATGGTCGTAGATTCTCTAATTCTGGTTGCAAAAATATCTCTTACGGAAAAGCTCACGATCGTTCTCCCTTTCATGAATTTCTTGCGGAACCCCATATCAAGGAAGTATGTACTAGAATAACGGCTAAGCAAATTTTGTCGTGCAGATTGATAATTTCCAGTCAGTTCTATATCAAGGGTCTTACTGACCCTCCATTTGGTGGTAGCTCTGCTAGACCATTGTGAAGCGTTAAATCCAAAATCTGCTCCCTCATAGATACCATTTCTCTTGACGTAATTGTAATTGAAGTCAGCATTGAGAGAGAAAGCTTTACTGAATATGTATTTTCCATTTAGTTCAAGACCACTTGTATGCTCTTTACCAATGTTGATAGGGAGGGTAGTGCTCACACTCCCATCGAATGTGGTAACGCGCTCCATAACATCTGTTGTAAATCTATGATAGAGACCCATATTTGCCGATCCTTTTTCTCCTATGTAGATACTATTTACTTCGTAGCTATCGGAGTATTCAGGAAGGAGATTAGGATTTCCTGTTCGTATGTTGAAGTTGTTTCTAATATTGAAAAATGGATTCAAGTCCCACATTCTGGGCCTATATATCCTCCTCGAATATCCTGCTTGAAAAGACATGCTTTGCGAAAACTTATATGAAGTATGAAGTGTTGGAAATAAGTCTGTGAAATTTTGTTGATTGGTTTCATTTGTGGTTTGAAGTAAGGTTTCAAGATTAGTATTCTCTAATCTTAAACCACCTTTTATTCCCCAGGATTCACTTTCATAAGAATAGGTAGCGTAAGCTGCTGCCACTCCTTGTTGGTAGTCAAATACATTCGTTAGGTCTTCTTGTAATTGCCATTGTCCTCCGATTTCATTTTCAACACCATAGTCATTGCCGACAGTACTTATAAAGTATTGCCCCCCAGTCTCCAAAGTCGTCTCTGCAGTTAATGGATGCGTATAGTCTAACTTAAATGTATAGTTGAAATCACCAAAGTCGGTGTTCGTTCTTTGCCGACTATTATCTTCTAAATTTCCAAGACTATAATCATTATTAAATTCTGATTTTTGATCTTTACTGAATGACCGCCCGACAGCACTAAATAGTAAGCTTCTATCCTTATTATCAGCGAAATCCTTCTTAAATTGGAATTCATATTGCCATTTTGGATTGCCTGCTGTAGTTATCTCTGAACGATCCCAGATTGCTTTTGCTGTCTGACCTTCCAATGATTGAAAGTTTATTGTTGAAGTCTCCTCTTCGTCTTCAAATGCGTAACTACCAGATAGCGTCATTACCGTTAAGTCGTTAATGTGATAGTCCGTTCCGAGGATAAAATTGTAATAATTTTCTTTCTTTTCACTCGTGCCTGAGCTAAGATTCGAAGTATTGTTACTAAGATTTATATTATTAGAAATAAGATCACTTGGGTAAATGCGAGTACCAACACCGATTTGAGAGAACAAATTGAACTTCTCTGTCCTTTTATTCAAGCTGAGTCCAACACTATGATTTGTTGGAGTTCCAGAATTCAGCGTAATTGAGCCATTAAGGCCCTTTTTATCTTCTTTTTTAATGATTATGTTCAAAATTCCTGCTGTTCCTTCTGCGTCGTACTTCGCTGACGGATTGGTAATGACTTCGATTTTATCAATCATGTCTGCAGTAATGGTTCCCAGTGCATTCCCTTGTTCAGAGGCAATGATTGAAGGTTTTCCATTAATAAGAATCTGCACCCCAGAATTCCCCCTTAGGCTTACATCGCCTTCTATGCTTACCACCACTGAGGGCACATTATTGAGGACTTCCAGCGCACTGGCGCCAGAACTACTAAGATCCGAACCCACATTGAAGACCCTTTTATCCAATTTGAATTCAGTGGTGGATCTTTGTTCTGAGATTACTACTTCGTCCAATAATTGTGCATCGGCAGCTAAGATGATTTCTCCCATCTCCAATATGCCATTAGTAGGGATTAAATTTTCTATAATAGTTGGCTTGAATCCTATGAAGCTCACTTCAAGGTAGAGATCCTTTGCATTTGTTACAATTTCAAAAGTCCCATCAAGATCTGTAGTAGTGCCCGTTATTTGTTCTTTGGTTTTGGAATTAAATGCGATGACGGTAGCAAACTCAACAGTTTGTTGACTGCCACTTTCTATTACAGAACCAGTAATAATAGTATTGCCTTCAGTTTCACTGGTAGTCTTCTGGGCTTGGACCTCCTGCCATAAGCTACTAATTAAAATACTAATTGTAAAAAGTAACCACGTCTTATTCCTCATCTTCATTTTTCTTTCGATTATTACAAATACTCATAAATCAAAGTTAAGAACCTAA
This sequence comes from Saprospiraceae bacterium, assembly GCA_047634015.1. Classification (GTDB taxonomy): domain Bacteria; phylum Bacteroidota; class Bacteroidia; order Chitinophagales; family Saprospiraceae; genus JAJRXG01. The sequence goes on along the minus strand of JBLIDB010000334.1, from coordinate 452 downwards.
CTCCTTAAAATTTGGACAATTCGGCAAACAGCAATATATCGCGGTTGAATTTACAGCTAAGTTAGTTGACCGTTTTTAGGTGTCGTTATGGATCAAGATGAAAAGTTAGGGGGTTATGCATAAATATTAGCTAATCGATAGAGGAAGAATTCGACATTAACAACCCCTCTGAATTGTCTTCTAAGGCCTTTCACTTTGGCATTAAAGGATTCTGCAGATGCGTTGGTACTTCGATTATTGAAGTAGTTGAGGATTTGATTATAATGGCTCTTTATTGTATTTACTATTGTATAAAATGATTTAAACCCTGATGCTTCTACGTCATTATATCATAGTGCAATTTTTTTATACGCAATTTCTTTTGTCGTCTTTTGTTCAAATATCTTCGCTAGCTTTCTGCTTAGCTTATATGCTCTTTCAAGGTCGGGATAATATTTGAATAGCAACTCTGA
>JBLIDB010000333.1:0-4140 GCA_047634015.1 Saprospiraceae bacterium | reverse complement strand
GATCCTCATCACCATACCTATAGGTATGTCCTCCATCATTTTTGGAAATAGTTTCTACATAATCATCCATTATATCAGTATAAGTCGAGGTATGCATCCAACCGGTCTTCTCATTGAACCCTTGATAGACAAAAAACTGCCCCCAGGTAACTGCACCATAGGCATTGAGTCCCTCCTCGCTGACGACATGTACTTCTCCCCGAAAATAAAATGACGTATGTGGATTGATCAATAGCATCGCATTGCCAGATTCCGTCCGTTCGCCAGCAATCGCAAACCCATTGGAACCAGCAGGTTCTATTTCATCATTATAAAGATCAGTGTCAATAAATGACTCTTCAACATTTCCTATGCTCTCTTCTGCCTGATTCTCGTAAAAGGCCTTAATCTTCGTTTTAGAAACCCGCTCGATATCCCCACCTATGGAACCTTCGCTAAAGTACATCGGCATCCAAGGTTCAAATCTGGTCAATAGTCTTGGCGTAACTTCTGGATGTGTATGTAGATAATAATTAATGCCATCTGCAAATGCATTACAAAGTTTCTTTAGCCAATCTGGGCTTTCTTCATAGTATGCCTTCGCCTCCTCTTCAGTCATAAATAGTCGTGCCCGAAGATCACTATACAATTCTTCCTCTCCTTCCACTTCCGCAAGACGGCCCAAAGCCCAGATATAATTCCGCTCTACTCGATTGAAATCATCTTCACATTGAGCATACAAGAGTCCAAATACTGCATCTGCATCAGTCTTCCCATATATATGCGGTACTCCAAAATCATCTCTAATAATCTCCACCTGTTCCGCTTGCGCCTCCCATTTCTGGACTTCTGTAGAAACCTCGGTTGTTTTACAAGCAACAAATAATATGATACCTATAACGATTGGGATGATCTTCTTCATAATACGTGTAGTTAAGATTGAAGTATGGCCAGCAAGATAAGGATACTGAACGGAGTAAGAGAATTCGGTTGAAGCATCTTTGATTTCTCTGTTTCGGCTGCGCTCAACTTCGGATGGCTTACTGAGCTGAAGTAAAAAATAACGTATTGACTTCGCTCAAGTTCCAATAATTTACTGAGCGTAGCCGAAGCAAAAAGAATCCACATCTTTGCATCATGATTAGCAAGCACATCCAAAAATCTACAGGTCTTAATCAGCGAAGTATAGATCAAGTATTAATCCTTTTCGGTGAAGGAGCAACAATACCATTTATAGCCAGATATAGAAAGGAAAGAACCGGAGGATTGGATGAAGTACAACTCGCTTCTATACAGAGCGAATTACAAAGACTCCAAAAATTGGAGAAGCGTAAAGAAAGTATTCTTGCTACAATAGAAGAACAAGGAAAATTAACACCTGCCCTAAAGCAAGAGATCCTGAACTGTTGGGATGGAGTCCAACTTGAAGATCTCTATCTACCGTTTAAAAAAAGTAGAAAAACAAAAGCGGACACCGCTCGCGAAAATGGATTAGAAACATTAGCGAAAATAATCTCTGCGCAACGCAGCAATGATTTATATCAAGAAGCCAAGCGATTTGTAAGAGGTAAAGTAAGTAACCCAGAAGTCGCTCTAGAAGGTGCGCGACATATCATAGCAGAGTGGATAAATGAAAATCTAAGTATGCGTTCTGCTATTCGTTCTATGTTCGAACGTTATGCGTTATTAGAAAGTAAGGTGATCCCTAAGAAGAAAGAAGACGCACAGAAATACACAGACTATTTTAGCTATAGCGAAGCGCTAAAAAGAGTTCCTTCTCATAGACTATTAGCCGTATATCGAGGGGAAGAAGAAAGTCTCCTTCGTGTAAAAATTACAATTGACGAAGATAGAGCGATAGAAAAATTAGAAAGATACTATATCAAATCTCGGGGAGACAGTGCTGAACAGTTATTCTTATCTATCAAAGATGCTCTGAAACGGCTCATATTACCTTCTATAGAAAATGAATTTAAAAAATCCGCTAAAGAAAAAGCGGACCTCGAAGCGATCGCAGTGTTTTCAAACAATCTAAAACAACTCCTCCTCGCCTCCCCTCTTGGTGGAAAATCGTTACTGGCTATTGACCCTGGATTTAGAACAGGCTGTAAAGTTGTAGTACTTGATGAACAAGGAGATTTACTACAGAATGATACTATATATCCACATCCACCACAATTGAAACCAGATGCATCCGCACATATTATTCAATCTCTACTTTCTAAGTACAATATTGAAAATATCGCGATAGGAAATGCTACAGCTGGAAGAGAGACATACCAATTCCTACAGAGCATAAATACTGAAGCCGAACTTTACATGGTAAATGAAAGTGGCGCTTCCATCTACTCTGCTTCGGAGATCGCCAGAGAAGAATTTCCAGATCATGACATAACAGTAAGAGGAGCTGTTTCTATTGGCAGAAGGCTGATGGACCCATTAGCGGAATTAGTCAAAATAGATCCCAAGTCCATAGGAGTAGGCCAGTACCAGCATGACGTTAATCAGCCTCTGCTAAGAGACAACTTACAGAGAGTAGTAGAATCTTGTGTGAATGCTGTAGGCATAAATCTCAACACTGCCAGTAAGCACGTATTACAATATGTCTCTGGAATAGGGCCTACACTTGCAGAAAATATCATCAATCATAGAAATGAAATAGACGGATTTTCATCCAGAAAAGAGTTATTGGAAGTACCACGGATGGGGAAGAAAGCATATGAACAAGCCGCTGGATTCTTGCGTATACGAGAGAGTCAGTCCTTACTTGACAATACTGCTGTCCATCCAGAACAATATGCTTTAGTTAGAAGAATGCTTAAAGAACACCGAATACCACTTGATGAGTCAATTGCAAAAAACGATAAACTAAATAGCATAAATCTCACGACTTACGTATCTCATGATGTAGGACTTCCGACGCTTCAAGATATATTAGAAGAACTACAGAAGCCGGGATTAGATCCACGAGGAAAGGCCAAAACCGTTTCTTTCTCATCTAATATCCGCAGCATAGATGATCTGAAAAGCGGAATGACACTTACTGGTGTCATTAATAATCTTACGAAGTTTGGCGCCTTTGTAGATATCGGAATTAAAGAATCTGGATTAATCCATATCTCTCAGATTACTGATCGATTTATAAAAGATCCTGCAGAAGTACTTTCTTTAAACCAAGAAGTTCAGATACGGGTTTTAGAAATAGACACCAATCGAAAAAGAATTTCATTAAGTATGAAAAACGTATAATGCAAATAGAACACAATCTACACTTTGCTCCTTGCGCACAGACCGACGTAACCAATGCTGTTCCCCTTATTTATAGTACTGGACCAGATGCATTTGACTATGTTTTTAAAAATAGCAAAAACACAGCTCATGATTTCTTGACGTATGCTTTTCAATCAAAAGGTGGAGAATTCAGTTTCGACAATCACATAGGATTATACGATGGTGAGACACTTATCGGAATAGGCTCTCGATTTTCTAAAAAAGATGCCCCGAAATTCTTATTCTGTGACGGTAAGAATATCCTTTCCTTTTACAAACTAGCATCTGCTACTATAATAATTCATGGACTCAAGGTAGAAAGCATGATTAGACCGCCGGCAGGAAAGGAAATAGCGCTTGCTCATATTGCCATATCCCCCGTATTTAGAGGAAAAGGCTTAGGGTCTAAAATAATGAAGCATCTTCAAAGTCTTCCTAAAGCCAAGGATCAATATTATGTCCTCGATGTATCTCTTTTAAACCCAAGAGCACAAGCGTTATATGAAAGACTTGGATACAAAATCGCAAAAACCAACAAGTCCACACTTAAGAGTTCATATGCAACTGTTCCAAATCATCATAGAATGGAATTGATATAACAGTTCTTCAACCTACTCACCGATCCTTAACTCTATACACGAATTTTAAGCTACTCCAGACATCATCATAGGAAGCCACCTTTACATCTACTAATCCAATATCTAATAGATACTCCCGAATAAATTCTCTCTTAAGATTAGTAGGCACTTTAGAACTACCCTTGGGCCAACTCACGGATCAAGATGAAAAGTTAGGGGGAGTATAGAATACTATGATAAAAGTTGTTTGCTTAGGGGAATGGACAAACAACTACTACAAGCATTTTTCCCAGCGGGGTTATTAGATTATTTT
>JBLIDB010000332.1:0-4188 GCA_047634015.1 Saprospiraceae bacterium | reverse complement strand
CAAAATAACAGAGATTCATAAGCTCTTACCCAATAATTTTAATACCGAAAATCTGGAGGCGTAAGCGCTCGGACGGATACCTTGAAAATATCAACGATACCAAAATAACAGAGATTCATAAACTCTTACCCAATAATTTTAATACCGAAAATCTATAGATGTAGATGCTCGGACGTATACGTTGAAACAGCAAAAAGAGTTACTGCTTGATGATGGATTTTTACAAGTGATAGACAACATAAAAAAGCTCAAAACCAAAAATGAAAATAGCTCAGCGGCCAAAGAAACGGCCCTTCGCTATTATGAAGAACACGAAGACAGAATGATATATAAAACTTACAAAGACAAAGGCTTATTAATTGGCTCTGGACCTATAGAAGCTGCTCACAGGAATGTTATACAACAACGGCTAAAGCTCTCTGGCCAAAAGTGATCCATAAAGGCAGCTAATGCTATTGCTAACCTTAGGTGTTATAATAAAAGCAACTCATGGCATTTAATAGATGAGCTAATCAGGTTAGCTGCTTAATTCCTGCATTTTGTCATACACCCAGTATTGATTTATTGATGGAGGAATTTCTCAACTATCAAGAATACCGTACCTTCGATTGCTCAAAATAAGTGAGTCATTATGAAAATAAATCTAAGACGTGTTGACGATGCCTTTAGACTTGAAGCTACAAATCACCGTGGAGATGTCATGTTTACAGATGGAAGCGCCGATATAGGAGCAGGAGAGAATGGCTGGCGCCCTATGGAGACCTTGCTCATTAGTCTCGCAGGATGCAGCGCAATAGATGTGATCAGTATCCTTACGAAACAACGTCAGACTATTAAAGATTTCGAAATAGAGATCGATGGTGATAAGCGATCAGATGGGCCTCCGACGCCATATAGCGCGATTCGGGTCCACTATAAACTAAAAGGAAACATCAAATCCGCCAAAATGAATAAAGCAATTGAGCTAACAAGAACAAAGTATTGCTCAGTTTACTTTTCTTTGCATCCTGATATTGATGTAAGCTATACTTATGAAATAGAGGAAGCTTAAATTCTAAACCTAAAATCGCAAAGAATTTCGCGCAATTTCCACACTCAGATTCTCGCAAGAGACTAAAGATGAAAGATAGTACGGCTGCCATTAGAAATCAAATGGAGCGCTCGCAATATCGAGAGCATAGTACACCTATGTTCATGACTTCGAGTTTTGTATATGACAGTGCCGAGCAAGCTGAGGCAATGTTTGCGGGAGAAGCAGAGGGTTATATATACTCTCGGTTTTCCAATCCTAATATTACAGAGCTTATCAACAAGATGTGCTCTCTCGAAGGAACGGAAGCAGGTGTTGCCACGGCATCAGGTATGGCTGCGGTGTATAATACATTGGCAGCGCATCTAGAATCTGGGGATCATGTAGTTGCAGCAAAATCACTTTTTGGCAATTCCACCTATATATTGAAGCATATCCTACCAAAGTGGGGTATCGAAACCACGTTTGTTGATATTCAGGATCGCGAAGCTTGGGGTGGGGCATTTGAGACTACTACTAAAATGGTGCTCATTGAGACACCCACCAACCCTGGATTAGAGTTAATGGATATGAAGTGGTTGGCAGAATTGACACATAGACATAATGCGCTATTAGTTGTTGATAACTGTTTTGCCACTCCTATTCTACAGAAACCTATATTGTTTGGTGCTGATATAATATTGCATTCCGCCACGAAGTGGATAGATGGTCAGGGACGCGTTCTCGGTGGTATGGTATTAGGTAACGAGTCGTTTATCACTCCGATTTATGACTTTATCAGAAGGACAGGTGCAGCATTGTCCCCATTTAATGCATGGATACTTAGCAAGAGTTTGGAAACTTTAGAAGTCAGAATGGACCGACATTGTAGCAATGCATTACGCTTTGCGTCAGAATTCGAATCACACAACAAAGTGGCTCAGGTTATATACCCTTATTTACCTTCGCATCCACAGCATGCGCTGGCAAAAACACAGATGAGTGCTGGAGGGGGTATCGTTTCGCTTAAATTAAAAGGAGGTAAATCAGAAACCTTCAATTTTATAAATGCGCTGAGACTGCCCTCTATAACTGCTAATCTTGGTGACGCTCGAACTATTGTCACTCATCCTGCGACAACAACGCATTCTAAGTTAAGTGTAGAAGAGCAAGTGGCAGTGGGAATCCATCCATCAACCATAAGGATCTCTATAGGTTTAGAAGATATATCCGATATTATAGAAGACTTTGAGCAAGCTCTAAATATTCAAGTATGAATCCAAAGAGTATAACATTTGAAGACCCACTCTTATTAGAGTCTGGAGATCAATTACAAGCTCCTACCGTTTCATATTCTACTTACGGAGCACTCAATGAGGATAAAGATAATGTCATCGTTGTTTGTCATGCGCTAACGGCAAATAGCAATGTCCATGATTGGTGGGCAGGATTGTTTGGTGAAGGGAAAGTTTACGACCCATCGGTCTATTTTATAATATGCGCAAATAATCTCGGTAGCCCTTACGGTACTTCTTCTCCTAAATCCATAGATCCTAATTCAGAGGAGAGGTATGGTATGGACTTCCCATTCTATACGATTCGCGATACTGCAGATTTGCAATTGAGACTTTTGGAGCATTTAGGAATTGAGCATATACATCTTTTGATTGGTGGATCATGTGGGGGAAACATCGCCCAAGAAATGGCGATCAACCTAGGAGAAAAAATAGATAATTTAGTCTTCATGTGCTGCAGCGCACAAGAGACACCTTGGGTTATCAGTATACATGAGAGTCAAAGAATCGTCCTTAAAGGCGACCCTTCATTATCAAATAACTCAGCTTCTGCTGGAAAAGAAGGACTAAGAGGTGCCCGAGCATTTGCACTGCCTTTCTACAGATCTCATCCATCTTTCAAAATCCGACAATCAGAAGGCGATAATGAGAAGATAAACGATTTCAAAGCAGCTTCTTACATCCGTTATCAGGGTCAAAAATTTGTGGATAGATACGATGCGCATTCTTATTACAAGCAATTGATTGCGCTCGATACACATAACATCGCCCGAGGTAGAATTGATATGAAATCGGCATTGGCTTTAATAAGTGCTCGTACATTATGTATCGGCTTCTCAACGGATTTACTCATTCCAGTTGTCGAACAACAAATCCTTGCAGAACATATCCCCAACGCTAAGTATGCAGAGATTGAAACTGAATTTGGTCATGATGCATTTCTAATTGAGATTGATGAACTTCAGCGAATAATTGGAGATTTCTTGAGGTAAGTACACTTATTTCTAATTCGATACTCTACTGCATTAAAAGAAAGTCACGCCACCCCTAACTTAAGATGCGCGTACTCTCAAAAAAATCATAACATCCTTATACCTAAGGATATTATGTATATAAGTTTGCCAAAAACAAGGGATTAGCCCTATTTTCTTACAAAATCTACCTCATAACCATTCTGGTTAAAGTGAAATCCTTTAGGCTTACCAAAAGTAATTGTGATACCTGCTCCATCAAAACGGAATTCCGTTTCTGATTGGGCAGAAAGTGGAAAGGCTCCTTGGCCAGTGGCTTGAGCAAAGAGTTTACCTTCTTTTACAGATACAGTAATATCAAATGGGAAAATTTCTGTCTCGTAGGTGCCCTCATAAGTCTTCAAAATATTAATGTCTACATATTGACTAACCGATGTAGGGAGAGGATAGGGAACATTGTTTACAATATTAAAAACACCAATGAGAATATCATTGTATTTCATGTTCAAGCCATTGACAAGTCGTACGATCGACATATCCTCCTTATCCCAGTAAGAAGTATTACTATGGAAACCGTCCACTTCCCCATTGTGTAAGTATAATAGTCGCGGACCGAATGACATTTGGAATAAGCCAAATCCATAACCGTCTCTCATCTCCTTTATATGGAAAGAGAAGTGTCTGAGATGATATCTCCAATGAATAAATGATGCCAAAATCTTGCCAAGTCCGCTCCGTTCATTGTAATCGCTCCAGCGGCATCAACAATTATAGAATTTGTAAAATAATCAATCACTGTATCCGTAGGAGCATCTACATGTATAGATTTGGAGGATTAAAATTATTAGGCAAGAGCGTATGAATGTCTGTTATTTTGGTATCATTGACATTTTCAAGAACATAAGTGAGCCAT
>JBLIDB010000331.1:0-4199 GCA_047634015.1 Saprospiraceae bacterium | reverse complement strand
TCGTTCACGTCATTCGACGAACAGTCATCGATGCAGATTATTTCATAAACGATTTTAAGTGACTCGCATTGATGCTGGAGATTTCTTACTAATTCTACAACGCTCTCATTATATATAGGTATGAGAAGACTAAGCATTTTGTTCTATATAGCGATAGAGGTAATTATTCGTAGGTTTCAACAGAATCGGTGCATTTCCAATCCTTGTCACATTTGAGCACAAACAACTTGTTATATTCTTCATGATCGAGTGTCGTATATGCTTCTCTTCCTAATATTTGATTGACGAGCGATGGTGTTGAGTTACTGTGTCCTACTATTAAAAAAGTTTGCCCCGATCTGTTTTTAAGTTGATTGATTAGTTCTGTATGATTTCTTGGATCATATATATCAACAATTTTTTTTATTTGATCAGCGCTAGGTTTTGCAGTATTTCTTGTTCGTTTATAGTCTGAGGAATACACCTTATCCAGTTTTTTTGATTTTAGCCTGGCAGCCAGCGCGAGGGCTCTTAAAGAGCCTATCGGACTTAATTCAGGGTCCTTGCTATCATCTGCCTTCTCGGCATGGCGGACTAAAAATATAGTCGTTACTTTTGTTTGGTTTTTGTAAGTTGCGCAAGAGTTGACAGTAATAAGAACAATTGCTAAAAGGAGTAGGTATATTGGGATTCTCATTAATTCATTAGTTATGTCTAAAGCACAAGGTACAAATACTACTATTCAAACATATTCAATTTAAAAATCCAATACGAGGAAGAGATGTGTTATTTTCGATTCAAACTATATCTACCATGAAAACACACCAATATGTTGCTAAGATAGAATGGACGGGCAATAAGGGAGCAGGAACATTTGATTATAGATCCTACAGTCGCAGTCACAATATATTAATTGATGGTAAAAGCGATATAATGGCTTCGTCGGATTCTGCTTTTCGTGGTAATGCAAGCAAGCATAATCCTGAAGACTTATTCGTCTCGTCAATTGCCGCATGTCATATGCTATGGTATTTACATCTCTGTTCTGATGCAGGTATAATCGTTATGAGTTATGAAGATAGGGCAGAGGGCACCATGCTAATGGATAAAAAAAGGAGTGGTCAATTTAGTGAAATCGTACTAAGTCCTACAATTTCTATTTCTCCAGAATCTGATAAGGAGCTTGCGCTATCGCTGCATAGTAAAGCGCATGAGATGTGTTTTTTAGCGAATTCGTGCAATTTTGAAATTAGAGTAGAAGGGGATATTACCTAATCAAGGGGAGATCAATGTTATAATGCTATTATCGTACTTTTGCGGTCCAGAAAGAAGTGATGATGATATTTCGGGCTTTAGAATTTGTAACGAATAATAATAGTAAAACACTAATCCTGGCTTTAACTATGTCTTTTTGTGCACATGTTGAGGGGCAAATTATCACTGATCGTACTGATCAGACTGAAAATTCTTTTACGGTTGGTGCAAGGAGTCTACAAATTGAACCTGGTATGCAGCTGGAGTATGATGTGCCAAACGGGTCTTTTGATTTTGCAAGTGTGCGAAGTATAGTTGATCCTACAAGCGTATTTAGGTTTGTGATGACAAAGGGGGGAGAACTAAGACTTCTGAGTCAATTCGAAGATATAAAATTTGAAAGAACACAAGGTACAGGAATAAGTGACTTAGAGAAAGCAACCAAAATACAGCTACTTCAAAAAGATGCTACTAATATTGGATTTTTACCTCATCTAATAGTACTGACAGGAACTTCTATCGTTTCTGGGGATGATTATGGCACTATTAATAAATTATCCCTCTCGTACAGTCTGTCTGAAGATGTAGGAATAGTCCATACCTTAGGCTTTGATTACATCAGTGATTCGAGCAATGGGGATTTTGCCTATTCCGTAGCTATCGGAACCAGAATATCTAATAAGGTTGGAGTTTATGTAGAGCCTTATGGAGTATTGCATGAATTTGAAAAAGGAATTCTAAATTGTGATGCAGGCGTAACCTACTTACTTAATTCAAATTTTCAGTTTTATTTTTCTTTTGGAACGGGTATACCCCCTAATATGAATTACATAGCCTTGGGTTATAGTTAGCCTGCATTAATTGATATAGAATGATGGATGAAATAAAATTTGAAATGGTCGAATATTATAATTCGATGTTGGCATATTTGCCGGGTTTAATTCTTGGGCTTGTCATCCTTTTTATAAGTGGGCTATTCGCTAATGCGATCAAGAACAAACTTTCAAAAGTTCTCGTCTCAAGGTCAATAGATCCCCTAATTGCTAAGTTTATAGGTAGAATCGTAAAAGCCAAAATTGTTGTTATAGGGTTTTCATTTTTTCTAAAAACCGCAGGATTGGGGCATATAGCTGCAGGACTAATAGGAACTGCAGGTATAGGAGTATTTGTTATTGGATTTGCCTTTAAAAATATTGGAGAGAATTTTTTAGCAGGTTTTATTTTAGCATTCAATAGGCCATTTAATATTGGAGACTTAGTAGAATTGAATGGTGAGAAAGGAAATATCGTTGGTCTGAATATGAGGGATACACATTTGAAGACGTTTGATGGACGTGATGTATTTATTCCCAATGCTAATATTATAAAGAACACCTTAGTTAATTATACCATCGACGGGTTTATTAGGAACCATAGTACCATAGGCATAGATTATATTTCGGATATCAAAAAAGCGATAAAAGTGATTAACGATACGCTCAATGCTTTACCGGGTGTGCTTCAAGAACTCAAATCTCCAAGTTTAGCTATAGATAGCCTGGGAAAAAGTTCCATTAATCTAAATGCATATTACTGGATGGATACTTTTGACAAATCTGTAAATGGTAGCAATGTCAAAATTGAAATTGTAGAAAGGATTCTTTCTAACTTAGAACACAAAGAGTTTTATATGCCTCGTGAAATAATTGAATTTAAGAATTATAATAATATAAGTCTAAAGAAGGACGCAAAGGAATAAAGATTATGAAGAAAGAAAATAATGATTCCAACAAGAGTAAGCCAAGATTACATGCTCGTAATAAGCATAAGGAGAGGTACGATTTCGATTTGCTGACTGAATCTTGTCCCGAGCTTAAGATTCATGTAAAGCCAAATAAATATGGAGATGATTCTATAGATTTTTCTTCTCAATCAGCAGTGAAATTACTGAACAAAGCACTTCTAATAAGTCATTATAATATTGAATATTGGGATGTTCCAGAAGGCTATCTTTGCCCACCAATTCCTGGAAGAGCGGATTATGTTCATCACGCTGCAGATCTTATTGGTGCACGTAACTATGGCGTTATTCCTAGGAATCCTGAAATCAAGTGTTTAGATATAGGAATCGGAGCGAATTGCATTTATCCTATAGTGGGAGTAGAGGAGTATAACTGGAGCTTTGTAGGTTCCGATATAGATGAAGTTGCATTAAGTTCTGCGAATAGTATAATTGAGAAAAATCCTTCACTGAAAAATAAAATTGAACTTCGTCATCAAAAAGATGCGGGCAATATTCTTAAAGGAATTATAGAATTTGACGAACGGTTTGACTTAGTAATTTGCAATCCACCGTTTCATGCTTCGATAGAAGAGGCCCAAAAGGGAAATCTTCGTAAGCTCGGAAATTTGAATAAGAAGAAGGTCACCGAAACCAATTTAAATTTCGGAGGACAACAGAGCGAATTAGTTACTGAAGGTGGAGAAAGGCAATTTATAAAGAACTACATCCGACAAAGTAAGCGATATGGAAACTCTTGTTTTTGGTATTCTACTTTAGTTTCAAAAGAGTCCAATGTTAAAGTTCTAAAAGGGCAATTACAGCAATCTCAAGCCACGTCAGTTATCGTGAAGCCTATGGGGCAGGGGAATAAATCAAGTAGATTGATTGCATGGACCTTTCTGGAGCCAGCCCAACAGACAGCATGGAGAGAATCACGCTGGGCGAAATAGTAATGTCTTTAGATTGTTAAAATTGGGATCTTTTGAAAAGGTGCATTTCAGTTTGTCGTTTTTTAGGCGGCCTTTCTGATGCTTGACTGTATTTCGTTCCAATACCCGCTCATACTGGCAGATCTCAATTTAATCATGTTGGTTAGCCCTTTTTTTGACAATCGCCGCCCTGATTGTTTCATTCTCTTTTGTAGGACAGTTCGGTGTGCCGATTCTATTGCTCCTGATCCAATTATAAGATTCTTAGATATGTA
>JBLIDB010000330.1:0-4200 GCA_047634015.1 Saprospiraceae bacterium | reverse complement strand
CTCAAAACGAAAAAGAGGGCCTTCGATATATTGATATGGCAATCGGTGAAATTACAAGAATAGAAGAAATGATATCCTCGTGGGACAATGCTTCTCAAACTTTTGCAATTAACCAAAACGTAGGATTAAAACCAGTCAAGGTAGATCGCGAACTTTATGAATTGATAGAAAGGGCCATTAATATATCTCGACTCACTTAAGGAGCATTCGATATTAGCTACGTATCGATGGACAAGATTTGGAAATTTGATGGAAGTATGGATCAAATTCCTTCTCAAGATGATATAGAGAGATCTGTAAGAAATATTGGTTACCAAAATATCCTGATGAATCAAGAGGAGGGTACTGTTTTTCTTTCGAACAAGGGCATGAAGATTGGTTTTGGAGTGATTGGAAAAGGATATGAAGCCGACAAAGCTAAATGCCTATTACAATCTCATGGAGTGGAAGCAGGTATCATTAATGCCTCAGGTGATCTAAATGCATGGGGCAAACAACCGGATGGGAAGGACTGGGTGGTGGCGATCATCAACCCTTTAAATAAGGCAAATGCTTTTGCATGGCTTCCCGTTATTAATGAATCTGTGGTGACTTCTGGCAACTACGAGAAATTTGTAAAATTTAATGATCAGCGATATTCACACATCATATACCCAAGGACCGGATATCGCAGTAAAGGCATTTTCAGCGCTACGGTATTTAGAAAAAACGCAGAATTGGCTGACGCATTGGCAACTTCAATATTTGTAATGGGTGTTGACACAGCCTTGGATTTTATAAACCAGCTGAAAGGAGTATAATGTATAATCATCGACGATAATAATAAGATGCATAAATCCAATAAGATTAAAATAGATAAACCAAGTAAATGAAAAAAATAGCAATAGTTCTAATCGTGCTTTTCTTATTGTCTTCCTGTGTCACAGTAAAACAATATGAGAAAGTTAATTTAAATGATCCAGATATGGCTTTGACCAACAAGAAATTTGAGTGATTCGAAACGGACTTTCAACTCTATCGCGAAGCTGCATCCGGGGCAAATGGTGGCAAGACAGGGGGTGGCTGTAACTAAATATGAAGTAATTATGACGAGGCTATTAATTTTAATTCTAATTTTTATTGCGCATTCTGGAACGGCACAGAATGAAGAAAGTACTGCACCCGCAGATTACAAGAAACGAGTACTATAATCTGCAGAAGTTGATTTTCTTTTTAGCTATTATACTCAGGATGGCGATAACGCAGCAATAAGCGGAGGGATAGGAACAGAAAAGTTGACAGATTATACTCCGACACTTGTAGTTTCCATTCCATTGGGTGATGATAATGTACTCACTATAGATGCCGGAATCTCAGCCTATTCGTCTGCATCATCAAGTAACCTGAATCCTTTTGATGGAAAAGAAAAGGCAAGTCCTTTTCAAGCGTCCTCTGGAGCATCGGCTGCTGATAAGCTAATTAGACTAAAAGGTAGTTTCAGTCATAGTTCTGATGATAGAAATAAGATATGGTCACTTAATGCCGGTGTGTCCAAAGAATGTGACTATTTCTCCCTTGGATTCGGAGGAAGTTATACGCGGTTGTTCAATCAACAGAATACGGGAATTAGTCTTAGAGCAAATGTATTTCTCGATAAATGGAATGCTTTGCATCCCATAGAATTACAGGCCTTTAGTCATGGAGGTATTATTGGTAATTCTGGGGAGCATGATTCGGAAGACGAAGATTATTTTGATTTGAACAATTCCATAATTACCGGCAATCCCAATTATAGTCCTTCATTTGTGGAGTTTGTGAATGAAAAGAGGAATTATTACGCTCTTGGTTTGGGGCTTTCTCAAATATTATCTAAATATATTCAGGGTTCGTTATCCGCGGATATCGTACGACAAAGTGGCTTGCTTTCCTCCCCGTTGCAGCGTGTTAATTTTGGTGATATCGATGATTCATTTGTTGAAGATTTTCAACTAGCGGATGCTATTGAAATCTTCCTGATACGAGATTTAAAATTGCAGTCGGAGGGCGTTTAAATTATTATATAAACGAGAAGTTTGTTGTCAAATCCTATTACAGGTTTTATACCGATGATTGGGGTATTCGTTCCAGTACTGCAAGTATCGAAATACCGATCAAGTTGTCTGATCGGTTTACAATTTATCCGACTTATCGTTATTACATGCAGTCAAAGGCGGATTATTTTGCCCCCGATGAAGAGCATTTGTCGAGCGATGAATTTTTCACATGAGACTTTGATCTTTCTGGTTTCAACAGCAATCAATATGGCTTTGGTGTGAGGTATTCAAGGCTTTCCCCGAAATGGGGTATTAAGAGTGTTGATTTCAAATTTAATCAATACCAACGTAGTACTGTTTTGAATGCGAGCATCGTGTCTTTTGGGATCAAATTCATGTTGAATTAATTTAAAAGGAATGCTTGGTTTTTGAAGATGAGCGCATGAAGTGTAACATGCTGAGCGGGAGTGTGTTTGAAATATTGTTTTGGTGATGCGAATGCAGAGGGCGTTACTTTTGTACACAATGCTGAACATGTCTACTTGAATACTACCCTTGGGGCTAAATAGTAAGCTGCGATGCCCAAAACCTAAAACTTTAATTTGTCTGAAGGTACTTCGCCTTTATCCCTTCAAATCTTTCGTTTCCTTTCAAACGTCTGAAATAGGGCATGGTATTTAGAAAGAGGGAACCTTGACCTTTGGACAGTCCCTTATCAAGATAGTCAAGAGCCACATCTACCTCTTCAAGACTGAGATACACCATGGCGAGATCTATGTCAATAAGTACTGTAGGTTGAGACAATTTTCTCTCTAACATTATTTCTAAATATGTCCTTGTCTTTTCAGTGTTTCCCATTATTGCATTTACAATGGCGAGACCTGTTAACCCTTTGTCAGTTGAGTCAGTGAGAGATTGATATTTTGTGAAAGCTTCGATAGACAGCGCGTATTTTTTCATCATAAAGTATACCCAACCTTTGACTTCCCATGCGGTACGGAAGTTTTTATTCAATTCGATAGTCTTGTTGATCTGAATCAGGGCCTGATCGAGTTGACCAAGGGAAGCCAGTGCGGTGCTGTACTCACTATTGATGACAAGTGAAAGCGGGTCCAGTTGAATAGCGCGTTTGTACTCAATTAGGGCTTGTTCTAGACTACCGATATGGGCGAGGTACATCGCATAAAAATGATGAGCAGTGGCGTAGTCAGGATTAATCTTTAGTGCCTTTGTAAATAGAAGATTGGCTTCATGTATTTCTTTTTCATAAAGAGTCTTAACCATCGCAAGAGAGAGAATGGCATCTTCATTATCAGGATTTAGTTCAAAGCTCTTATAGGCAGAGACGCTAGCCTTCCAACGCGCACGCGTATCATAACCTGTCAGACCAAGCCAGATATAGCAGTTGGCCATACCTGCATATGCTTCTGCATAAAGGGGATCTATATCAATTGCTTCTTGAAATGCTATAATGCCTTTTTTTACAGATTCTGGAGACCATTTATTGAAGTAATATCTTCCCTTTAGATAGGCATCGTGGGCTTCAGTATTTGTGATCCGCCTGATCTTTGTTTCTTCTAATCCGATACCCAATTTTAGCGTCAGCTGTTTAGATATTTTCTCGGCGATTTCATCCTGGATCGCAAAGATATCTTTAAGGTCTCGGTCGTATCGATCAGACCATAGATGGAAGTCGTCGCTAACCTGGATCAGCTGTGCGGTAATTCTTACTTTAGAACCTGACTTGCGGATACTGCCTTCAAGGACATATTCTACATTAAGTGATGCGCCTATATCTTTAATATTCAAACTCTTATTCTTAAAGAAAAAGGATGAAGTGCGGGAGGTCACTTGAATTTGATCTATCCTGGCCAAAACATTAAGTATTTCCTCAGTGACGCCATCAGAGAAGAAATCATCTTCCTCGCTCCCGTTCATATTGACAAAAGGAAGCACGGCTATGGTCTTAGGCCTGATACGGCCCTTCTTACTCAGATCTTCCATGCTTGGAATAACCAAGGGCTCATTGACAATACTATAAACATCTAGAGGATCTGAAACATTTTTAAGCAATACCTTACCGATAAAATGGCTTAGAATTTCATTATGATTCTTTATCTCATTATATACTTTGTCAGATATTAACAGGCTTCCTGAGGCAGCAAGTGCCTCAAGTCGAGACGCAATA
>JBLIDB010000329.1:0-4317 GCA_047634015.1 Saprospiraceae bacterium | reverse complement strand
CGAAAGTTTGTACAGGACACGCAAATCCTAAAGAAGGAATTATAATCGAAGTATAATTTCAGAATTGACTTTAGAGGCAAAATAAAACTAAACAAACTATATGTCAATTTTGTTTTCTAAAAATTGCTCTGCATTCTGCTTATGAATAACCTTCTTCTCCTCACTCAGGCGCTTATATGCGTAGAACAACATTGAAGATCTGGGGTTAGATTTGAAGAAATCTTGATGACTGTCAACAAAGCGCCAGAAAAGACCATCCCATATCTTTTCCCAATCACCCCTTGGGTAGTTACTCATCTTACGTATGTAATTTGAACCTGAGACATATGGCTTAGTCGCAAACGTGCCACCATCCGCGAACTGGCTCATGCCATAAACATTAGGAACCATAACCCAATCATACGCATCTATAAATAACTCCATGAACCATCTATAAACCTCATCAGGATGAAATTCGCAAAGCAGCATGAAGTTGCCCAATATCATGAGCCTCTCTATATGATGGCAGTAGCCTGTTTTCAAAACGAGTTTAATCGTCTCATCCACGGGCTCTATTCCGGTAGTTCCATCATAGAAGCAAGGTGGTATCTTTTTGGTAAAATTAAAGAAATTGCTTGTGCGAGAAGTGCTTCCCTTACATTCATACATGCCTCTGATGAATTCCCGCCATCCTATTATTTGCCTTACGAATCCTTCGGTAGAATTTATAGGAATAGAATTTTTATCAGCAAAGGCAAGACACTTTCCTATTACATAATCAGGCCGTATTAATCCGACATTGAGCATCGGTGTAAGGAGACTATGGTGCAAAAAAGATTGATGTTTCACAATCGCATCTTCATAAATCCCAAAATCATAGAACCGCCATTCCAGAAATTGATCCAGCCAATCTTCTGCTTGTTGATAAGTGTATGGATAGATGGGATTCTTAGATAATTCACCTGGATTATCTCCAAAATATTTTTCGGTATACGCTATTGATTCTACCCAATAATCCGTGGATTCTGGAAAGTGAATATTGGGTGGAACTTTCTCTTTTGGATACTTCTTGCGATTTTCGGAATCATAAGTCCACTTTCCTCCTTCTGGATTATTGTCGGCATCAACTAATATCTTCAACCTCTTCCGTTCTTGCTTATAGAAGGAGGTTTGGAAAAATGATTTTTTATCCTTTTTGAAAAACGAAGTAAGATCTTCTTTCGAATTTATAAACATCGGACTTTTGAACAGCGTAACGGTAATCTTATCAGATATTTCACCAAGTCTCTTTTCTATCCAATTATCTACGGGATCAATAAGATTGACTTCATCAATCTTATTTTCGTTTACTTCATTTATAAATCTCCTTATATCCGAAATCTTATTTTGTGCATCAATATAATGAACTATAATTCCCTTTTCTTCCAAATAGTGTTGATAGCACTTCATAGTAGCCCGATGAAATGCGATCTTCTGCTTATGAAAATGGAACTGCTTGAAGAAAAGATACTCCTCTATTATATAGGTTTCATTCCCATTATCAAGAAGTGGACTTTTAGCAAATAGTTGATGGGGTAATACAATATTAATAGCCTCTTTCATTACTTCTTATTTCGTCTACATCTTTCACCGCAATACTTCACGCTATTCCAGTTCTTCTCCCATTTCTTACGCCATAAAAATGGTTTTCTACAAACAGGACATATTTTGGAGGGCAGTAAATCCTTTCTCACTCGAAATCAGGAATTTCATTTGATCTTACATAAGGAAAGCGATCAAGCTTCTTAAGGCTATAATAAGTATTCAATCCGGAAATACCAGCACACTCATAGGCTTCTAAATCGAGTTGCCCCAAATCATTGACCGCATTATCTGGAAATACAATTAACTCCACTTCTCCTATAACTAAGGTGCAGCCATTGGACAAGGGAACACTTTCCGTATGCTTCAGACCCATTTTTACGCCGCTATTCTTCACAAAAGGAGCCTGAAAATCATCGATAAACTCCCTTTCTAATTTCATCAAATCGAACTCTGATACTCCCTTCTCCACTTTAGCAGAAGTATAATGTGCCTTTCTCACAAAAGATTCAGATACATGATTAATCGTATAATAGCCAGTCTCCTGAATATTAGAATACGTATCTCTCGGGGGATCTGACAAAGGACGCATTATAAAACCAAGATGTGGAGGATTAGATCCTAAGTGAATTACAGATGAAAATATAGCTACGTTATCTTCATTATTCTTGGAGCGCGTCCCTATGAGATTTGCAGGCTTTATTCCGGAAATAGAGTTGATAAGGTTTAATCTATACTTTTTATCTAAGTCTTTAATTTCTTCTTTTTCTATTTGCATTATTTCTTGTATGTAATTGAATAATTCTTTTATTTTCTTGTTTTACTTTTGGATTCGTTCGATGTCCCCATATTTTATCTCTCGCTGCACGCCCGCTAGTAACTAAGTCTACCAGAGGTTTAGGATAGTCAGATTGAATACCGTTAAATACTCTATCTATATCCGTCATCGTCCACGGTTCATGTATAAACTCTTCAGGGATACTTCTTAGTTCAGGTACCCATTCTTTTATAAATATACCATTTGGATCGTGATCTTGTGATTGCTTAATAGGATTATACATCCGTATTGTATTAATACCAGTAGTTCCTGCTTGCATCTGAAATTGAGGGAAATGTATTCCCGGTTCATAGTCCAAGAACAATCGTGCCAAATGGTATGCCCCAGTCCTCCAATCACAATCCAAATGCAAACATAATACAGAGACCAACATCGCACGCATTCTAAAGTTGATCCATCCTGTAGCTTTTAAGCATCTCATACAAGCATCTACTAAAGGAAAACCTGTACGTCCTAATTTCCATGCACTTATATACAGTTTATTATTATCGTACTTTAAGGATTCATATCCGCGATTAATACAAAGCGTTTCATAATCACACTCATTTTCAAACTTCTGAATAAAATGGCAATGCCATTTAAGTCTGGTCAATAAACCGTTAAATGCCTTTGTATAGTTGTCGTAATTAGGATGAGAAGTAACAAAATGGATCGTCTGTCTGATCGAGATATTCCCCCATGCTAAATAAGGAGAGATTCGTCCGCAAGATTTTCGACTTTGGTTTGGCTTGGAAATATGCCTACCATAGTTTTTGCCTCTATCTTGACAGAAAGATTTCAAATATTTCCACGCATATACTTCCCCTGGGTTTTGATAAACTTGAGGGTAGATCTGCAACTTTTCTACTAAAGCCCCTGCTATCTCAAAAGGATTTTCCAATTCACTTACAACAGATACTGAGTAATGATTAATAAGTGGTTGTTTCTGCATGTGTTTGACCCAGCTTTTATCCCAGGAGTCTCTATTTTTAATTCCTCTAAGAACCCCGCCTCTCTGGAATTCATGCCAAGAAACAGACTGCGATTTCAAATACCTGGATACCTCTTTGTCCCTTTCCCAAGTATCTCGGACACCACTCTCTTGGTGAGAATAGACATGCTTTATATCATAGGAATCACATAAATGGGTAAATACATCAATGGCCTCTGCATGAAAGATGACTACCCTTCTATTGTATTGCTCCAATATGTTATTCATGGTTACTATAGAATGATATACAAACTGAAGATGTCTTTGTGAGCAATCTGGATATGCAATCGCAGACGGTTCTAATATATAGATAGCAATATAATCCTCATCAGCATTTTCAGCTTCTAAAAAAGGATGATGATCTTGCGTTCTAAGATCTCTTTTTAGCCATATTATATTGCGGACCTCTTTCACACTTCCAGTGCTTTTTTACATTTCTTCCAAAATCCAAAAAAAGAAGGAAAATAGCCCTTGATATTGCATATCCAATCTCTGGATTCTTCCTTGCCCTTATAGTGATCGTTTGCTGGGTGCTCTTTATAAATTATAGCAACAGGATTTATATATTCAAGTAATTCTGAGAACTCGCCTACAAAGAGTTCTATTCCTTCAATATTCTTTGTCAATTCAAGCGCAAATTCAAGGCATTTTTCGCTAACTGGATATTTCGTAAAAAAGGAAGATTCTAACAAAAATACACGCTGTACATCTTCACCTTTATGCCAGTATGGGTCAATATTATAGTAGTTATATATGAGCGTGGTCTTGTTCTTTTCGAATATTGGGAATGGCGTGTCTGGAAGAACCGTCTCAAGATCAAAAGAGGCCGTGTTCTTGAGTATAGATGGAATGGTAAGTTCTTCAAACGACTCATACTCTACATCCAAGAAAGTATTTCGTTGTGAGCCTTTGAAGAACTTGTTAATATTGTCCTGATTCGCAAAATACT
>JBLIDB010000328.1:0-4335 GCA_047634015.1 Saprospiraceae bacterium | reverse complement strand
AATATCAGAATTGTCCTAAATCATTTTAAGGGTAGGATAAAGAATTGGGATTGTGTTAATGAGTCTCTTGATGTTTTTAAAGCTAGCTATCACAACAATATTTATCACAAATATTTAGGTAAGGAATATATCGCTGATGCCTTTCGATATGCGCACGAAATAGATCCTGATGTTGAGTTGTACCTGAATGAACAATTTGATGAATATGATAGTGAAAAGGCTTTGTTTTTTCTTGAGGTTGTAAAAGAACTGATCGAGATCAAGGTTCCTATACATGAGGTAGGTATTCTAGCGCATGCTCTGTTCACAATCCCAGATTTGGAGGCATTTGAGTGGTTTATAGGAGAATTGTCTGCTTTAGGGTTGAAGAGAGAAATTACGGAACTCGATGCCAGACTTAGGTTATTTGATGATTATGAAGACCCTTACAAAGCGCAGGGGGACTTTTATAATCAATTCATAACTATATGTATTAAGAATCAAGCTTGTCAAGGAGTAACTATTTGGAGTTTGAATGATAAGATAAACTGCTATGATAAAATCAGTGTGTTTAATTTTTATAAACCCAATTTACCAAACTTATTTGATGAGGATATGCATAAGAAACCTACCTATTAGGGACTCCATAATGCTTTAAACTGATTCTTATTTTTTTATAAAAAAATGAACTTTTTCTACATTTTGAAAGACCTATACATTATAGGTGTAATAAGTGTTAGCGGCAAGGGACGAATATTAAGAGAATTTAAAAATTCTTTTAGAATAAGACTGACTTACTCATTTAATGGCTTACTTGCAGAGTCACCTTCTTGTGAACAAATGGGTACGGTAAAAGTCAAAACAGTAAAATATGGATCATGAGGAAAGACAAGAGCACGATCAATTTGAGGCACTGATTCAAGGGCTTATAGATGATAACTATGGCTGTTGTGATGATTTTATACTCCCCAGCACTGTTATTGGCTTAAGCGATAATATCCGAAGATTAAATGAGTCGGGCGACATGAAGACTTCAGGGATAGGCAATAATAAAGTCTTTCATAAAGATAATAAGTTCCGAGGGGATAAAATCAATTGGATAGAAGGTGAAAGTAAAGACCCATTTGAACTAATCTATTTAAAAAAAATTGAGAAGTTTATTGCTCATTTGAATAGATCCTGTTATACTTCTCTAAAGAGTTTTGAAAGTCATTATGCTCATTATGAAAAGGGGCGGTTTTATAAACGCCATCTTGATCAGTTCAAGGATGAAAAAGGGCGACAGTTTTCGATAATCTTATATCTCAATGAGGATTGGAAGGAAGAAGACGGTGGTATCTTGTCCTTATATCCAGAAGGTAGAGAACCAAAGAAGATTGCTCCTAAAGGAGGGCGGATGGTGTTTTTTCGAAGTGATGAGATGGAGCATGAGGTTCATCCTTCGCATACCCGAAATAGAAGCAGTATCGCGGGATGGCTAAAAAGGTAAATTAAACTTATTTTTCCTAATTATTATTTTTCGAGAAATCGAGATGGTACTTTCGCATGAGATATGAATAAGATCCTTCTACTAATAGTGCTGCCTATAATTATTGCAATTACAAGTTGTAATGTAGGTGATGCCGTATCTAACAATACTACTTCTCAAATGTCTCAAAATCGCGAAGTGACTCAAGCGGAAATGCAGCGTATCTACGAGGAAATTAAAACCCCATTTAAGTACGGCGTTGTAGTTGGACAACCTGATAGTACTAAGATGGTTGATTCCCCTACCATATTTCGGAAAGATGGCGTCTGGTATATGACTTATATCGTCTATGATGGACAAGGCTACGAAACATGGTTGTCTGAAAGTGATGATTTACTTCATTGGAATTCTAAAGGGAAAATATTATCCTTTAGCCGGAACACGTGGGATGCCAATCAAAAGGCGGGCTATATATCACTCGTGAATACAGATTGGGGTGGCGACTATGCCGTAGAAAAGTATAAGGATAAATACTGGATGACATACCTAGGGGGCGCCACTTCTGGATACGAGAAAGGCACATTGAAAATAGGTCTTTCGAATACCCCTACGGTAACCAAAGCGGATGAATGGAGTAGAAATAGAACTCCTCTTTTGTCACCAGAAGATGAAGATGTCCGTTGGTATGACAACAAGACTATTTATAAGAGTTTGGTTATCCGTGATGGGGAGAAGCATACGGGGCATCCCTTCGTCATGTTCTATAATGCAAAAGGAGATACAGCGAACTATGAAAGCATTGCGATGGCAGTATCGGATGATATGAACAAATGGAAGCGTTATGGAACAGATCCTGTTATTACAAGAGGTAAAGGCATTTGTGGTGATGCGCAGATAGCCAAAATCGGCGATCTATATGTCATGTTTTATTTTGGCGCATTCTGGAAGCCTGGAGCGTTTGAAAGATTTGCATGTTCCTATGATTTGATAAATTGGACAGATTGGAATGGCGAAGATTTATTAGCCCCTTCTAAAGAGTACGATAAGAAATATGCACACAAACCTTGGGTGATAAAGTGGGATGGCATTGTTTACCACTTTTACAATGCGGTCGGTAACAAAGGGAGAGTAATAGCCTTGGCTACATCTAAGGATTTAAAAGGAATGAAGTAGACCTATTGTCAGATGGGGCGCTGGCCGGGAGAGTGATGTTGGCAGGAACTAAGAAAATACAATTATTGACGAAATAGATGCAGACTTTCATTCATTACTTTTTACACTTTGGCTTCCCATTCTTTATCGCCATTATATTCTTTAGAAATGATTGGAAGAAGACATATTTGATTCTGATTGCTACTATGTTAGTTGATTTTGATCATTTGTTAGCCGTTCCGATTTTCGAAGCAAACAGATGCAGTATTTGTTCCCACCCATTGCATACATACTATGCTACGATAATCTATGTCGGGCTACTCTTCTTTCGTAAGCCATTAAATATAATAGGAGTTGGATTACTGTTTCATATGGTAACGGATTTGATTGATTGTTTGATGATGTATTCAGATTGTCCAAGCTGTTTTACAAATACGCCATCGATAAAGCTCTTAGAAGCGATTTCAAGAATAATCGGTATTTGATTCTACCAATAGCCCGTCAGTCTCTTGCGTGTATTTATTTCGTAGTAGATTCAGACCTATTCTGATATTCATAGTCAGGATAAGAGAATAGCTATTGCACCAAGGCGTTTGTATTTATATTTCGATAATTACTTAAAAACAGACGCTAAGCTTCTCTATCAAAATACTAAATCACTATCTTACTATCCAATTAGAAGAATGTCTAATGAATAGCATTTTATATTGAATAGCTATAAGAGGGGAAAAACTACCTTGTATGACTTTGAAGGATAGATGAATGAAGATTCGTTTTCTGCAGGCAAATAAATGTGGAGCAAGGTTACATAAACTAATAAAACAATTATGATGAATTATTTAAGATTAATTATACTAGTATTCATTATCGCAAATGGTGCTTGTAGTGAACAAAAACCATTGCCTACAAAACAATGGTTTAAAGGAAACTTACATACTCATTCTTATTGGAGTGATGGAGATGAATTTCCTGAAGTAATTATGGATTGGTACAAAACAAATGATTATCAATTCATCTCATTGACCGATCATAATACATTGGCAGAAGGTGATAAGTGGAAAGTGATCTCACAGGATTCAATATACCAAAATGCGTTTAAGAGTTACCTTGACGCTTATGGCTCAAGCTGGGTAGAATACAAAATGGACTCATTGAATCGAACGCAGGTTAAACTAAAGACTTACGAGGAGTATAAAGGGCAATTTGAAAAAAGCGGCGAATTCTTGATTATTCAAGCTGAAGAGATTTCAGATAATTATGAAGATAAGCCCCTACACTTGAATTCAACTAACGTTCAAAAGGAAATTCTTCCTCAAGGGGGAAATAGTGTAGTGGAGGTGCTTCAGAATAATATAGACGAAGTTATAAAGCAAAGGGATGAATTGGACATACCGATGATTGTGCATATAAATCATCCAAATTTTTGGTATGCAATAAGTCTTGAAGATATGATAGCCTTGACAAATGAAAGATTTTTTGAGGTGTATAATGGGCATCATGCTGTTCATAACTCTGGAGACTCAATCCATATGTCAACTGAAACAATGTGGGATCGTATCAATATTGCATATATAAATGACAATAAACCATTGATATACGGACTCGCTACGGATGACGCACATAATTACCATGTTAAGGGCACGAAGTGGGCTAATGCAGGTAGGGGATGGATAGAAGTAAGGGCAGATGCGCTTAATCCCAGATCATTAATGGAGGCTATGGAGTCAGGGGATTTT
>JBLIDB010000327.1:0-4355 GCA_047634015.1 Saprospiraceae bacterium | reverse complement strand
ACACAGCTGTATTATGATGCTTAAGGCATGGCTAAGGGGAGTACACCATAGCGTGCAAGACTTACACCCATATCTTGATGAATATTGCTATCGTTATAATCGTCACTTAATGAAGAGAGGGATATTTGAATACCTAACTCACCGGATGATGCTACACAAGCCTCTTTTTTATAAAAATATTAGGTATGCCTAAATGCCCAATTCACTTGTGATAAATCCTTTCCGTCATCATATCGAAGAAACGGACAATCCCTATAGGTTCCAGTATTTGACACCATTTCGATTTTACCAATTTGAAAAGAAGTTCCGTCTTGATAATATTCCTTACTTTCTTCTCGTGACAAATAATCGCATATTATCGGAGCAAGCAATCCTTTGTAAGTTATTTCACCGCCACTAATGGTATGACTTAGATCAATATATTTCCTGCTCATTTTTTGCTGTTATTGATTAAATAATAGGTGCCTATAAATACCCAGATAATATTGACGGCACTTGAGGGATAGGCGCCATAAAACACCGTATTGATTATTAAAAAAACACTGCCTGAAACATTCATAAACTGATAACTAAATGACTTTGCACCTATTATGTTTCTACTGTTTTGATAGTAGGCTACTACTCATAGTAATGAACCAACCCAGTCCAATACGTCGATAATTGCATTTGTCATATCTATATTTACCGAATTGTGGATTCAATTAAATAAAAAACTATAGATTCTTCTTTAGATAATTAAGGTAATTACTTATCACCTCCTCATTTCTCTTATAATAGGTCCACTTCCCATGACGCGTCGCATCTATAAATCCTATCCTCTGCATCATAGATAAATAATGTGATATCGTAGATTGTGACAATCCTGCTTTATCCCCAATATACTGTACACAAACGCCATTATCAAAATGTCCCAAATCTTGATGTGGGGGGAAATTAGCTTCTGGTTCTTTCAACCACAACAGGATATTAAATCTTACCTCATTTGAAAGCACCTTGCTAATTTCAATTACACCCATAATACAAGGATACAACATTTCGACATATCTCGATATATTTATTTGTTTTTCTTGAGTTCTATCAGGTTAATTCTCCTATTCAGGGATTGTGGCTTCTTATGTCTCTGGTCTCTTTAGGAGGGTTTAGCAAACAGTCAATATCGAGAACACAGTTATCTGAATCCGGCTTCATTTCTCTATGATTTCAATCTCAGGATTAATCCATACTCAGTGATGACATAAATCGTCAGTATTTGGTACTGACATAAATCGGCAGTACCTTCATACAAATAGGGGTGCATGTATTGTCAGACAATGAAATAAGCGTTCATAGCAGACAAAAGCTGTCTATAATCATGAATGCCAGACTGCAGCAATAAATAATTAAATAACATATAATTAAAATGATACTAAAATATATCTCACTGGCAATACTTCAAATTACAATAATAGCTTGCTTGTTGTCCAGTTGTCAAAAAAACGAAAATCAGAATTCTGCAGATGTAATTATCTATGGAGGAACCTCTGCAGGTATAAGTGCTGCCATTCAAACAGCAAGACTTGGAAAGTCTGCTATTATAATTGAACCCACCAATCGTTTAGGTGGTCTTACAACGGGTGGTCTTGGGCAGACTGACATTGGTAATAAGCAGGTTATCGGAGGGATCGCCCGTGAGTTTTATAGAAATATTAAAAGGCATTACGGCGATTCTACGAATTGGGACTGGCAATCCAGAACAGATTATAAAGATGGAGGGCAAACACAATCAGGAAAAGAAGAGGACGCCATGTGGACATTTGAGCCCTCGGCCGCCCTGAAAGTTTATCATGAAATGATCAAAGATCTCGATATTACAATCGTCTATAACCAAAAGCTTAACAGAGCAACAGGTGTTTCGAAAAATTCTAATACCATTAATTCTATTTCAATGGAATCGGGTGAAACCTACCACGGAAAAATGTTCATTGACGCGACTTATGAGGGTGATCTTTTGGCAGCAGCTGGAATTTCTTATACTGTGGGAAGAGAATCTAATACTCAATATGGAGAATCCTTAAACGGTGTTCAAGCCAACGACATTAGTAAAACACTAGTCGGCACCAAATCGAATAACGCTATTTACCATAATTTCATAGCGGGTGTGGATCCATACATTGTAAAAGGTGATCCTTCAAGCGGACTACTCCCTTTTATAACTGAGGGCGGTCCTGGTATAGACGGAGAAGATGACAAAGGAGTACAAGCTTATTGCTTTCGTATGACCTTGACAGACCATCCGGAAAACCGAATACCATTTAAGAAACCAATAATTTATAACGAACTGGACTATGAGCTCCTCTTCCGTAATTATGAAGCAGCTAAGGGGCCCATAGAAGAAATGTATGCTTACGGCGACCCCTTTGTTCCTTGGATTAATTCTGATATGCCTAACCGCAAAACTGATACCAATAACCAAAAAGGATTTTCTACTGATTTTATAGGACAAAACTGGGACTATCCTGAAGCATCTTACGAAGAGCGCGAAAAAATTAGAGAAAGACACCGAAAATATCAACAAGGCCTCATGTGGTCACTGGCCTATCACCCACGTATTCCGAAAAAAGTAAGAGATAAAGTGTCGTCGTGGGGAACATGTAAAGATGAATATGTACGAGAAGATGGCTGGCAGCAGCAACTTTACATAAGAGAAGCCCGCCGTATGATTAGCAATTATGTAATGACTCAAAAGAACTGCGAAGGAATTGAAATAGTTAACGACCCAATTGGTATGGCAGCCTATGGAATGGATTCTCATCATATAAAGCGTTACGTAAATTCTGAGGGACACATATCCAATGAAGGAAATGTCGAAGCCCATGTTAAAGCTCCTTTTCCGATAAGTTACCAATCCCTTGTACCTAAAAAAGAAGAATGTTCTAATTTGATTGTACCTGTATGCATCAGTGCAACACACATAGCATTCGGCTCTATCCGCATGGAGCCTGTATTTATGGTTCTTGGGCAAAGTTCAGGAATTATCGCTTCCTCAGCAATTGAAAAAGGTAGCGCTGTCCAAGATTTAGAATACATCAAGTTGAAAAATGAGCTGATCAAGCAAGCGCAAATACTAGACTAATATATACCCCTAAATTTAATTTTTATTATTGCGCATTTCTGATATCCGCATGGGCATGGAATCGATGATTCTAAAAAGCGCAATCTTTTTTAATATTGTAGTTCTTTCAAGTTTAATTCCCCCATCTAATCCTATTAGAGTCACTTTAAATATTTCTCCTTTATCTAACGAACTAAAAGACCTCCCTTCAACGCCTTTCCACCCTTCATCAGATTTCTTCTTTGGGGAATTGTATATCCTATATTTATCTCCTACTATTTGATACACAAGTAATTTTCTCTCTTCTAATCCTTCCTGAGAATCATTAAACTCACTAAGCTGATCTTGAAATTTTTCAGATGATATATCAGACGCTTGTATAAGCAATACTCTGTTTTCCCATCTGTTTCTCTTCAAATTCTGCCCATTTATGGTTCCGCATATCATTGCCCCCAATATTACTAATGCTGTACAAACTATATACTTTTTAAATTGATACATCTAATCTATCAAATTTTACTATTTCCTGAATCCTTTCATTTCTTCAACAACCTTCACAATGGCATCATCACCATCTTTTATATCCTCAAAAAGATACTTATAGAAGTCTTATTTTATTGGCAAATTCCAGTTAGGTTGATTACCTTATTGTCAACACCTTCTTTTTGCCTTTCCTGGTATACAATAAACAAAAATAGATAAAGGCACCAATAATAATGGTTTGGTCAGGCATTGTTACGTGAATCTATGAATAGAATTAGAATTTGTTATCTTGAGATTGTGAACCGAGCTGTATTCAATCTTTAGAAGATGGCAAAGCAGGATATACTTTCAGGAGAGTTAAAAAACAGGTATAAGATTACTAATTGGCCTGCCTACTGATGGGAGTCTGGAGCAAAGGAGCGGGCTGAGTATTTATATATGCGAGGCTGATGTATTCCAGACATGGTATGATGAAGGTCCAATTCAACGAGGAGCGCAGTATAAATATAGCGATCAAAGTATCGAAACAATACTCATACTCAAGTCGGTCTTTAGGCAGGCATATCGACAAATTATAGAGCTGACAAAGAACATTTTTGAGATAATGAGATTAGATCTACAAGTACCGAGTTATACGCAGACATGTCGTCGAGCTAAGCATATAGATATTGAGGCCTATAAAACTCCTAAGCAAGAAGGACTCATATTGGCAATAGACTCAACGGGCTTGAAAGTGTATGGAGAAGGAGAATGGAAAGTAAGAAAACACGGGTACAGCAAG
>JBLIDB010000326.1:0-4463 GCA_047634015.1 Saprospiraceae bacterium | reverse complement strand
CTCCATTATCTATTCACTGGTGGTCTCTCTTTAACGTTCAATTCTCTCCTTTGGTCTATTATCCCAATTCTCTCCTTTTTTTGACTATTGAGTACTTACCGCAAGAAGCCCTAACAAGCTAATAATCAACACTATGGCGATCAGGTAAACATATTTACTAGGCTTCTTTTTAGTCTTGAACATTTCAACATTCCATAGTTCATTATTGAAATCCTGAGGGATCCTTTTTTTATTTTGCTTTACATATTTAGACCAAGATGAGATACCTGGGTCAGTGTTATTCGATTTATTAAATAACAATTCCTCTTCTGTTAATGAAGTGGCACCTTCTAAGTATTTCTCATTTAGATTATTTCCTTCCTCCATATTCATATTGAAAGTTTCTAATTAGTTCTTGTTGTACATATTTACGAGCTCGTGATAATAGAACACGAATATGACTAACCTTAAGATCAGTTACAGCTGCGATTTCTTCATATTCAAGCCCGTCAATATCTCGTAATATGAGGATCTCACGATGTTTGAGCGGACTCTTCTTAAGTATGTCTTGTACTATGTCAATGAATTCCTGGAATTCTAATATTTCGTTTTCAGCTGTCCCTTTAGTTGCTGGTAGGAATTCTTCTGATAGATATTTCGGTTTCTTGCTTTTAATCTGATCGAGGCAATAATTTCTGGCAGTTAGAAATACATAACCATTGAGGTTCGGATGGCCAATTAATCTTTCTCGCTGATTCCATAATTTTATCATTATTTCTTGAATAGCGTCCTTTGCAAGTGATTCACTACCTAAGATCCTCGCCACCATTGGATAAAGGCGCTCTGATAAAGAGAAAATGTGCTTTTTAAATTGTTCTACTTGCATTGTATATTAGTTATACGACTTTAGGGGAGAGAGTATAACAGGAGGAAGATTTTATTTTGTTTTTATTTTTGATTTCAAGAAATATATTTTCTTTTCAATTTCCTACAGGGCATGCAGCAGAAGCTTTAGCCTTCATATTACATTCTTCTGCGAGGTAATTAGATCAAGAATAATGAAATCAGCGCTTAGTTGCCAATAGGAGTTAGTCCATTGACACAATATGTGTATCTTTTAATAAATCAATGCTTCTGTTTTTGTCCTGAATCTCTAATTTACGCAGCGCTATCTTTTGCGAAGAGTACATTCTCACACCACCTATCTTTCCTATAGACAATGCTGAGTCTGAAACTATGATTTCTTTGTCATTTGTTTTGAAAAGGACTTTACTTCCTTTTTTTAATACTCGGATGTCTACCCATTCATTTTCTAAAAAACCCATAGCAGATAGATCAGTATTCTCCCCAGTGGTAAAAGCCCCGCCCAAGTAGGAACTAAATTTGCCTGCGCATCCAGGATGACCTAACTCAAACATATAGACATCTTCTGATCCTGTAATTATGATTGAAATGGGATTACAAGGATCTCCTTCATCATCCATTGATAATCGCAATGAAGTCCTGAATTCAAAAGCCTCAGCAGCAACGGGCGGCTCTTCAAGTAAATTAACAATCAGCAACGAATTCTTTTCTTTACCTCCGAAAGACTGATCAAAAGTACTTGCTAATTGAAATTCGTTCGAATAGATAGTCCAATGATCCTTAGGCAGTAGGCGAGGGATTTCTTCGTCTTGTAGGAAGACCATAACCTCGAGGCCATCACTAGGTAGATAGAGATCTTGCTTTTTTATTATTTCTCCATCAGCTACTAATTTGGCATTGAAGTATCCAGGAGTGAAATAAGTAGTAGTAACCAGGGAATCTAAGGGATTAAGTAATATCCGTTTACTTTCATCCCAAGATTGCTGTAGTTCTAGTGTATCTGGGGTAATAGATCCTACATCGTATCTAAAAATGACAGTATTGGGAATGCCTTTAGTAACCTTCTGAATATCAAATTTAATTTCGGTTGACTGAATATCGAATTTCCCACTTTGATCTGAAGTACTCGAACCAAATGCCATTAATAAGATCATTAATCCAACGGCTAATCCGCCACCAACATAGATTGCTTTATGTTTAGTAGGTTTAACCTCATCTATTGTTTCTGTAGCGACAATAGTTTCTGAGTGACCACTAAGGAAATCTCTCCAAGTACTGACGCCTGCATAGTGCGATAGAATGTCCAAAGTCGTATTGCTTTGTTTTACTAATTGAGACGTCCGACCCCATGTGCGTTTAAGTGTCGTTACACTGAGTCTTTTTTGTGATTTTTCAAAAATCAAGTCGCTGAGTCTTTCAAAATCCGCCCCAGACCACTCTTTAGAGGCCCCCCAGTTCAATTGTTCCTCTATCTGAGAGAGTAATAGATTCACCTTTCCCCTTTTAGGTAAGGATGTACTGTGTTGATTTTGAGGCATTTATATTATGAATAGAGCTTGAACAAAAATGAACGGAGCATGAACTGGTTCATTGAATTGTATAGCGCAATTTGCAAAAAAAATGAATTATGATGTATAAATATCTTTTATTAGGATGCTTCCTTACCATAGAATTTGCCGTCTTATTTGGCCAAAGTAAAATGATTCCATCGCAAGCTTCATATTGGAATATTAATGAAGAAAGTATGAAGTTTGAAGATCACAAAGGCGTTCCATCACTTCATATCTCAGGAGATGGAATTGCAACCCTCAAAGATATATCCTTTCAGACGGGTATAATTGAATTTGATTATTATGCTACGGGTAAGGGATTCTGTGGGATTTATTTTCGACGACAGAAGGGAGAGAATCGAACAATAGATTTAAACAGTGAATTTTTCTATTTGCGTAGTTTCAAAATTGATGACTTGATGGTAGCAGGTTCTGTGCAATATGCGCCGATTACCAGAGGAACGAATCTGTGGGATCTGCTTCATGATTACGAGGCTAATGCTTTAATAAAGAGTGAGGCTTGGAATCATGTCAAACTTGTCATTTCAAAAGAACAAATGAAGTGTTATCTCAATGGCAAGCGGGTATTATGGATTCCTGAGCTATTAGGTCCGAGGAACGCGGGCGGTATCTCACTAGAAGGAAATGGTATCTATGCCAATATGCAGATAGATGAAGGGAATCGGGAGGATGTACCCGAATATAAAGGGGCAGATGTGACTGCTCACGATGTTAGGTATCTCAAGGATTGGGAATATAGTCCAACTCAGCGTTTGGCTAAGAATACTTCACCAACTCCTGATATGTTTCCAGATAGCACCACATTATGGACTCCAATCTCTGGGGGGCGAGCAGGGTTGATTAATCTGACTCAAGAGATTTCAAGCCCATTTACGGAAAGTATGCGAGAGATGGTGTGGCTGTCTACTACTATAGGATCAGGTTATAACCAAGTAAAACAGCTTAGTCTCGGATTTAGTGACGATGTGTGGGTTTATATAAATGGTTATTTGTTACATATTGATAAAAATACATTTCCTCAACCTATCGCTAAGCAGCCCAATGGGCGCCTTAATATCGAGAATACTATAATCGACCTCCCACTAGTTGAAGGAAAAAACGTAATTAAAATCGCTATAGCAAATGACTTTTACGGATGGGGACTGGTAGCCCGGTTAGACAACATGCATGGCATTACTGATAAAATGGCTCATTGAGGTATATTATATATTGAGCATTTTTTAATGTAAGGACTTATCTATCTTTACAGACCTTATTGGAAGCTAAAGCTATTTGTAAGAATGCAATATATCTGGCTTTCATTGTTCTGATGAAACAACCAAATGTTCAAATTATTTGGAGTAATTAGGCATAAATTATTAGTTGAAAACAAATTCAATAGATACCTGGTATACGCATTAGGAGAGGTGTTATTGGTTGTTATTGGAATATTAATCGCTTTACAAATTAGTACATGGAATCAGAATAGAATAGATTCGAAATTAGAAAGGCGACTTTTCTTGGCTATAGGAGAAAAGATGGAACTAAATACCTTTCAGTTTGAAAGGGGAACAAAAAGATATACGGCTGTTATAGATGCTGCACGGAACTTAATTGTTGCTTCGAATGACACTTCTATAAACCTCAATAATAGTGAGGTTGAGCAATATTTATCAACCCTCACGAAGCGCTTCTTATTTGGCAAATCAAATGAAACCAGCATCTACGATGAAATGATTGGTTCAGGACAACTAAGTATTTTAAAAAGTGAAAAACTAAGGTCGAAACTAACAGGTTTAAAAGCCAATATGTAATTACTCGCGGCTTACGAAGAGGAGCAACTTCATTTTGTAGATAATCATTTGAGTCCCTACCTAAATGAGCATATTAATCGCTTTCAAGCGAATCGTAATACAGTATCTGATGAGTATGATAAATTATTAAATATCACACCTGTCCAAGATAAATAAAAACGGACATGGAGGTTTTCCCTAAATTTAGGGTGCAACAAACCTATTTCCATGTCCAGTATAAATGTATCTCTTTTTAATCAAGTATTAGGCTGCATTG
>JBLIDB010000325.1:0-4531 GCA_047634015.1 Saprospiraceae bacterium | reverse complement strand
TTAAAATTCCCCAATCCCTACTCCACAACAATCTCATCTATTCGCATAGAAGCAGCTCGACCTGCTGTATGATGTCCTTCTGGAATCGTTTTAAAGGATTCACAAATAATTCTCAATTTTTTAATTCTGATAGGATCGAAATCCATCTTACTCAAGATCTTATTCCTTCCTTGCTCTGAACCAATTTCCATTTGTTCTATACTTCCAAGATCAGTATATGTAATTCCATCTTTTGATCCAAGAACTTCTATGGTATGCGGTGGATAAACTCCGGTAATAGTATATCTCAAGGAATTAAAAGACACACTACGTATTTCCGTACTTTCTTCAAATGACAAATCAATAACAGCCTCGTTTGTAAACTTCAACCAACTTTTATCTGATATATGAAGCTTCGCATAATTAAGATCTGTTAATTTCTCTTGTCCTTTTGTAGCACTTGTAATTCCTTTAGCCTTGTGAATAGGAAATGGCAGACGTGCTGTATATCCGACAGCCATACTATCTCGAAATGATTGTGCACTTACAGTGGCACTTTTAGAGATTACAAAAGGGCCATTGTATCCAATTTCACCTATATCCGGATCACTACCATCAAGGGTATAGTAAATGTCCAAATCATCCACTTCCGTTCTAAATGATATTTCAATCTGCTCTCCATCACCTTTATGTTCAATCCAAGGGCTGAAAGCACTCTCTGCATATCTTGTTTCTCGAGCATCTAAAATTTCGAAATACGAATGAAGTCTGTGAGTGAAGTCCTTCCAGTCTTTATTAGACTCTGGCGTCCAAGCACTTTCGGCGACAGCCAAGACACGAGGATAGTTCATATAATTGAATTTACTCCAATCACTGATGGATTCTGACCACATATTTCCTTGTATACCTTTTATAAACTTCCCTTCTTCGTCACTTAATGATTCTGGTATCACTTTATAATTATAAGCATCCGAGAGAAATGAATATGAATATCCCAGATTAGGCTCCATATCATCATGTCCTTGCTTCAAATCGAGATAACAATATTTGCTCGGGGTCATAATGACTTCATGACCTGCTTTAGCAGAAGCAATACCTCCTTCCTCCCCTCGCCAACTCATCACTGTTGCATTCGGCGCTAGACCTCCTTCCAATATTTCATCCCAACCTATTAAAATCCGATTGCGCTCATTAAGGATCTTTTCGACTCTTTTTATAAAATAACTTTGCAGTTCATACTCATCTTTGAGGCCTTCATCCTTTATTCTTTGCTGAGCATATGGATCTACTTTCCATTGGCTCTTATTGCATTCATCACCTCCGATATGTACATATTCAAAAGGGAATAAATCTATCACCTCCGCTAATACTTTTTCTACAAATACAAATGTCTCTTCCTTTCCAGGATTGAATGTGTTATTCCCTGCTACTCCTCCTGTTGCCACGTAAGGATTCGCATTAACACATGCTAATTCGGGATATGCCACCATGGCGGCCTGTGCATGACCAGGCATTTCAATCTCTGGAACAACTTCTATATTTAACTCTTTGGCATAAGCGACAATCTCACGAATCTCTTCTTGAGAATAAAATCCGCCGTAAGTGGGTTTCTCTCCTGGCTTTTGAGCAGGACGCCCCCACCAATCTGATTTGGACTCATTGGTATTTTTATAATCCATCCGCCAAGCACCTACTTCTGTAAGTTTCGGATAGTTCTTAATCTCAATCCTCCATCCCTGATCATCGGTAAGATGCCAATGAAATCTATTCATCTTTAATCCGACCATCATATTCAAAACTTCTTTTACTTGATCTACTGAAAAGAAATGCCTTGAAACATCTAACATGTACCCTCTCCATTCAAAAGCGGGTGCATCTTCAATCTCTACAAATGGAACTGCCCACGCAACATCATTTTGCAAGCGATTCTTATAGAATGATGGGTGCAGCAATTGCTTTAAAGACTGCAAGGCATATATATAGCCTCCATAACCGCTTGCAGCAATTATTATACCCTCTGCATCTACTCTGAGTTTATATGCGTCAATAGGTAAACGATCATTTTTCAAAAATTGAATTGGCCCTCCATTTTCAAAGTTCACATCTGGCCTCCAACCAGATGTCTCCTCAAACTGATTAAAAAAATTAGAAACTATCTTTAATTGCTCTTCGCTCGAAACAGAAACTCTCGTTTGTTCATTGATTATAAAGTACCCTTCATTCGACTTAATGCTGAGTGGCTTTGGGATAATATTTGTATCGCCATATAATACCTCTTTTGGCACATTCGTACAGCTGTATATAAAGTATATTGTCAGTAGAAGGAATAGGTATTTAACTTTCATAGATAGCTGTATTATGCGATTAAATATTATAAAACTTACTGAATAGACTTTCCAAATTGGCATGAAAAATTGCTCACATTTTTCTAATGAAGCACTGATTGGAGAAATAGCGGGTGCTGGCCAGCATCAAATCATTATCTCCCAAAGTCGTCTTGCAATCTTACGATATCATCCTCATCTGAAGGGTGATTAGGTTCGGTATGCTGCCAAATTTCTGCAACAATTCCTACTTCATCCAATCCTACGAGTCTATGTCGCTCTCCCTTGGAAAGGACTACTTGATCATTTATCTTTAGCGCTACTACATCTCCTTGTTCGTCCGAATCACTTCTAACGATTCCTACGCTTCCTCCAGCAACTCTCCATACTTCCGAACGGCGATGATGATATTGCCAAGACAATCTCTTTTGCGGCAGCACTATAAGAATCTTAGGGCTTACTTTCGCTCCTTTAGTAAGTGCCAGTGCTGACTCTCCGTCAAAATAACGCGTTATAAATTTCTCTGCCTGGCTTTCTTCTATCACAAAGAACCCTCCCCATGGTCTTTTAAAATCCATTCTTTCAAAACTAAACCCTTGCTTGATGAGCTCGCTTTCCATTTCTTGAAATATACCTTCTTCTTGCATCTTATCTGTTCTATTCTTGTTAACCACTAATAGTCTTAAAAAGTGTCTCAAGAACGGAATAAAATGCGAATTGGGGAAGCCCACTGCACCTAAACAAATATGGATCTTCTAGTATCTGAGCAAAGAATTAAATTCTTTACTCAGATACTAGTCTAACAAATTAAATCTCTATAGTATGAAAAAATATTGCTTTATAATATTAATAGCATTTGTAACTGTTATCAATGCTCAAATAACAACTGGCTCATTAGTATTAGAAATTGCTGACGCCAGTATGGAAAAAGAAGAAGGGGCTCATTTTGGGGGAATGATGAAAGGGATGACCATGACTATGCATTTCACTCCAGAAAAACAAATGACTGATATACGTATGAATATGATGGGTATGGATATGAGCATAAAACAATTCCATGATAATGGTACGATGACACAGTTTATGGATATGATGGGACAAAAGATAAAAGTCGTCTCAGGTATGGAAGCATTACAAAAAAGTGGTGCAGATATGGAGGCGCTTCAAGAAGCCTATTCAGTGTCTTACGATAAATCCGATACTAAAATTATCCTTGGGTATAAATGTCATAGGGCCAATATCACAATGGAAATGAAATCAGTATTAGGAGAAGCTGAAATGCCAGATGGAATGCAAAATATGTCTTTGATAGCATATGTCACCGAAGACATAAAAATCAATCAATTCAGTCTTGAACAATTCAAAGGGCTGCACTTAGATGGAACACCCTTGCTAATGATAATGAACATGGGCATGATGAGGATGACCTATACAGCCATCAGTTTCGACAAAGATATCGATCCGAAAGTATTCGAATATCCTACAGGTGAATATAAGGAAATGCCTATAGACGACATGCAGAAAATGGGTATGGGCGGAAGCGGATTTGGGTTTTAATAAAGAATTGAAGTCACCATTAAAAATACTGACATAGCAGTCCTCCCATCAAACCAAAAGAAAGCACCCAAAAACCTACATGTATTATCACATATTTGAATGGTCGTCTTTCGAACATGCTATTTACACCTATAAGGCATAGGCCCAGCATCAATGCTAATTCCATTCCATGTATCAATCCATGACCAAAGGTTCTATGTCTACTGCCATAAGTATTCATGAAGTCATTCAAGAAAACACTAATGGATGACGCAGGATCATTCATGGCAGGATCACCGAAAAACAATTGCATAACAGCTGATTGATGAACTGCGGTCGTAGAAAGAATATAAGCACCAAAGAGACAAAACAAGTAGCTCAATCCCAATATTTTAGCCATGTTACCAGAAGATGCTCGTTCTTCTGAAATTTCCGCTGTTCGCATCCATGCGTTTCCAAATACTTTAGGATTATACCAGATAGATCCTACGACTAAAGGGATTAATGCTACGGCTGGTATTAGCCACCAATTGGGTTGTTCCATAATTTTTAATTTATAGACCCAATTTAAGAATAAAATAGTAACACACCTCTCCAAGATAAATAAAAACGGACATGGAGGTTTTCCCTAAATTTAGGGTGCAACAAACCTATTTCCATGTCCAGTATAAATGTATCTCTTTTTAATCAAG
>JBLIDB010000324.1:0-4535 GCA_047634015.1 Saprospiraceae bacterium | reverse complement strand
ATACTCTGTACTGCCCATCTCCAATGTTGAAGTTCATCGTATTATCGGAGGAACTTTCTTTCAATATCTTTTTGCTTTCAGTTTCTGGTGCGTGGCTGTGTTCTTGGTCAAATTGACACGAGATCGTACGATTGACTACTTCCGCTACCTTCCCCGTATACCCATTAACGATTACAATATAATCCTCAGGCCCAAGATTAGATTTCAATCTTACTTCCCAAGATTTGTAATAGCTCTCTTCCCAAAGGGACCAAATTGGTTTGACAATTACGTCTTTCTCAGCATAGGGCAAATCACTCACTTTATAAGAATCATTTCCTATAAAGCTTACACTACCAAGACTCTTTTCAAAAGATAAATCTAAATAAGATGCTACCCTACTAACAATCTCTTGTGTACTGAGATTTTTTTTAATATGCTTGACTTTAGATGGTATATCCAGAATTAACTTGTCGGTATTACTTACGAGCACTTTGTCTCGGATCACCAAATTCCCCTGAGCTCCCCAGATATCTATATCCTGATAAACTTGTTGGAGATAAACGTAATGAACTTCGTTATGATCACTGTAATGACTAGATGAGATTTTGATTTCATTATTAACAAGGCCCAACTTGTTAATCTCATTGTACATGACATTACTCACATCTGCAGAAGATCTCTTCTGTTCTTGTGCCGCAAGACTCTCCATAGCAGTCAAACAAGCTATCCCAATTAAAATCCCTAATATTCCCACCTTCATTAACTCAGCCGTTTTGCTATTAAATATGATCTATCCTCCTCTCAATTCTGATCTTAGGTTCCAAAAACCTGGTTTGTGATCAAAATCAGACGTTTACTATTACCTTTGGACCACAAAGATAAATGCAGGTCCTTGTAGAACTGAGTTCTATCATTTTTAATTTTTTGAAATCGTAACTAATAAATTGTCAGAAAATAAACCAAGCAATCAAATCATATACGGGAGAAATCCTGTAATGGATACACTAAACTCGATTCAGCATATTGAACGCGTCTATCTCCGTGCCAATATTACGGGCGACTGGGAGAAAGAAGTCCGTCAGATATGTAAAGAGCGTGATATCCCACTCAAGAAAGTTCCTCCTATAAAACTGGATAAATTAACTCGAAATAAGAATCATCAAGGTATTGCAGCCATAACCTCTTTGATAAGATACCAAGAAATCGATGATGTAATTCCCTTGATTTTCGAGCAGGGTCAAACACCCCTATGTGTATTATTAGATAATGTAACAGATGTTCGCAATATCGGAGCCATAGCAAGAAGTGTCGAAGCTATGGGAGCCCATGCACTTATCATAAGCGGCAAGAATGCTGGAATGATCAATGAAGACAGTATTAAAGCATCTGCCGGTGCCATCATGAAGGTAAACGTCTGCCGAGAAAAAAACACCTTGGAGGCCCTTCGTAAATTACAGGCTCATGGAATTATGTCTGTTGCAACCATCTTGGAATCCGAGAAGAATATTTATGATCTCGATTTATTATCTCCTCTTTGTATTGTAATGGGAAGCGAAGGTGATGGTTTGCATAGAAGTATATATGAGGCATGTGATCATATAGGTCGTATCCCACAAGTTGGAACTTCAGATTCTCTAAATGTTTCTGTGGCAGCTTCTATATGCATGTATGAAATAGTAAGGCAACGTTCATAACTTTAATCAGGACATCGCGTTCTTAAGGTAAATGAAAAAGAAAATATGAATCTTATAAAAATATCACTTGGGCTATCAATCGCATTGCTCTTCTCGCTGTTTGCTTGTAAGAGTGCTGAGAAAATAGTAAGTGAAGAGATCGTTAAAGTACCAGAAGCAAAATCACTCATTTGGAAAATAAGTGGAAAAGAACTCACCACTCCATCATATCTCTTCGGAACAATCCATATAATCGATGGTGATGATTTCTTCCTACCCAAAGGAACATTGAGTGCATTTGATGTATCTGATAAGATTGTCTTTGAAATCGACATGGCAGATATGAATGATCCCATGAAACTCATGCCTATGATGCAAAAAGCATTTATGGCTGGAGATACTACGCTTGAGGACTTACTTACAGTAGACGAATATGCGATGGTCAAGGAACACTTTTCTAAAATGGGCCTTCCTATCTTCTTCTTAGAGAGAATCAAACCTATGTTCTTAACTGTTTTTGCAACAGGCGATTTCGATCCCGAAGATCTAAAGTCTGGTAAAGTAAAATCTTATGAGATGGAGTTTGCGGCTATGGCTGAAGATGCTTCTAAAGAGACAGCTGGCTTAGAAACTATAGAATATCAAATCGGAATTTTTGATGCCGTACCATATTCTGATCAAGCAGCTATGCTATTAGATGCTATTAATTCCTCAGATACAGAAGGAGACCAATTTCAAGAATTGGTTGATATGTATAAGCAACAGGATATCGAAGGGTTGTATAATATGATGAAAGGAGACGAAACTGTCGCAGCTTATGAAGACGCGCTACTGATCAATAGAAATAAAAACTGGATTCCACAAATGTCAACCATGATGTCCGTAGGGCCGACTTTCTTTGCCGTTGGTGCTGGACATTTAGGCGGTCCGATGGGAGTAGTGAACCTCCTTAGAGAAGAAGGATACGCTGTACTCCCATACAAAGGATAAAGAATATGGCGCTAGTAATTCCTGTAAGAGGCAACACCCCTGAAATTCATGATTCCTGTTGGATGGCTCCGAATGCAAGCATCATAGGAGATGTCCTTCTCAGCGAAGATTGCACTGTTTGGTTCAATGCTGTTATCAGAGGTGATGTATGTCGGATCGAGATAGGAAAGAAATGTAATATTCAAGATGGTGTTATTATCCATGGAACTTATAATAAATCCAAGACTATACTTGAGGAAAATGTATCTGTAGGTCATGGGGCTGTACTTCATGGTTGTCATATAAAGAGTAATGTTCTTGTAGGCATGAAAGCGGTCATTATGGATAATACAATTGTAGAATCTAATGTTATTGTTGCCGCTGGTGCAGTAGTATTAGAAAATCAGACGTTAGAATCAGGATATATTTATGCTGGTGTTCCTGCCAAGAAAGTAAAAAAAATAGATGCTGAGGCTTCTCAGTTTCATATTGCCCGAACTGCGGATGCATATCTTCTGTATTCCAGTTGGTTTCAAGAAGGCGGGGAATAAATGAAAACGATCCCGCCACATCTGATTTCATTAGCAATTGATCACATCTTATTCCTTCAAGCCCAAGGCAACTATCTATATATCTACTTCGAAGGTTCGTGGCAAGGACAATTGATGCGTTCTACATTCAAGGAATTTGAATCGCAGTATAGTGAATGCGCTTTGGTTCGGGTCCGCAACAGCTATTTAGCGAACCCTAGTAAAGTCATCAAATTCCAATCCAGCAAGCTTTACTTCCATTCTGCGAATCAGCGCTTGTCTATCCCTGTATCTCACAAATATATAGAGCAAGTCAAATTAAAATTAGAATCGCTTCTCTCTCCAAGGAGAAATCGTCTACAAAGCTAACGACCCTGGTTATCCTTTTTAGAAGCAAGTCGTCAGTCATCACATAATAGGTTCAGTTATCACATAGGTCCTCTAAGATTCCAAGCACTCCTTATAATTGATATAAAAACATCAATATGGAACTTGATATCATATGCTATCGAGCTGTTGGTGGAGAATCTGAAGAAAATAGCATTACAGGGATCCAGCATCGTATTAGGATTAGCCCAAATTGGTGAATTGAGCTTGACTTACAACTCACCAAAGACAATCAGATTATTCTGCTTCACAATCATTCCTTGAAGAGGTCCCATAATCTCGGTGTCAAAATTAAGGACATCACTTACAATAAGATCATTAACGAATTACCCCGCCGCAGGCGGACCGAGTATCGCGCCTCCAAAAGGCTAACCCTAAATAACTTTGATTCTCAAAGGAGAATTATATTAAACCCTGCGACGCATGCGTCGGGGAATTCTATCGATTAAATGAGTCGAAAATAAATTGAAGCACATTCCTACACTGGAATCCGTTTTGATTCAATATCCAAAACAGAAATGGGTGTATAATCTTCATTCTGATCATCCTCTTATTGTTGATTGAGTAATATCATTGATAGAAAGATTCGAATTAGAAAATAGAACCGTGATCATAAGTGAAAACGGTAATTTGATAAAGAACCTAAGGAAACAAAGGAATAACTATCAACAAACCTCCGCAAGTACTGAAACAAAAAATAATGTGGTTTTTAATAAGCTAAGATTAAGTGGCTTGTTCACATCAAAATTCATCGCCATTCCGAAAAGAATTGGGAAAAATCCAATCTTCTCTTCCCGTTTAATCAAGGAACTGAAAGCAAAAGGAACTCGAATCTGGTTA
This sequence comes from Saprospiraceae bacterium, assembly GCA_047634015.1. GTDB lineage: Bacteria > Bacteroidota > Bacteroidia > Chitinophagales > Saprospiraceae > JAJRXG01. Next base: position 154 of record JBLIDB010000324.1, on the reverse strand, counting down.
TTGGGTGATGACTTAAAAAAAATAGAAGAAAATAAGAAACTCAATCTTCCCATTGCTCCCCAGAAGTATATGCTGACTCAGCTCGTAGAACTAGAGGCCATGGGAATTGATGGTGTTTTACGGATTTTCCAGAATACGCTACGCCTTATTTATA
>JBLIDB010000323.1:0-4588 GCA_047634015.1 Saprospiraceae bacterium | reverse complement strand
TGATTACAACTTTCATCCATTTGAGGATGGTAAAGCATCTAATGAGAGTTACTTCGAAGTGAATGTCTGGGATGGCAGTCAATATGTAAATATCCTTACTGATACTGAAGGCACATGCCCCTGGTCTAATGTATGGCAATCCAATTGTGTGAATTCTGAAGCCATAGATGTTACACAATACTCCAATGCCAATCTGCATGTTCAATTTATTTATAGTGATGGTAAAAACTCTAAATGGACAGGGATGATAGCTCTGGACAACTTTGAGATATCTGGAAGTTCAAACTTGACGTCTGGACCATGTCCTTCAGTTTTTACACTCACGAATGCCAGTGAAGAGGATGTTTATGAGGCTAGTGCTATGATCCAGACATCAGGTAATGTATCAATAAACTCAAATATTCAGCTTGGCGCACCTGTTACAGAAATAAATGAAGGATTCGAAGTCCAAAATGGTGCGGAAGTTTCTATCATTAGTGATGGGTGTGATGACACAACTTTCTGAAACGTTATAGCCTTCATCGTTTTTGCGTAACGTCATTGATCTTTTTTTGAAAAGTAAAAAAGGCCGTAATCATGCTTCGAATTTATCTACGAAGGCATTCTGAGCTATATTATTTCATTTCCTTTGTTTTATAATTACGGGATCTTTAAAAAGTGAATTTCGTAAATTAATTCAGGGATTTTTAAGCTTAGTATAATGCAATCTTGTAAAGGCGTTTCTCTTATTGGCTATCTATAGATCATGGCTAAAAGATTAATTTATGTTCTGTTAATCATTTCTATGTGTTTCTGCTCTGTTGAAGCAGTAAGTCAAGATATCTTCCTCCATGGTATCTCAAAGAAAAACTTAAAACATAATCAAAACAGGCTTGACTCAAGTTTTTCTAATTATTCGATTTTTGAGTATCAATCGACCGAATCACTAAAGTCAGTCTCTAATAAAGGTCAAATAGAAATAGGGCTTACGATTGATGAATATTTTAATGGATCAATTTCACTTACGGAGACATCGTTACTTTCTGAAGATTATTATTCCTCCAAGGCTAAAGATACTAATTCACCTAAGTTCAAAACTTATCAGGGTAAAATCTTAGGAGATCCCTCAAGTCAACTAAGAGTATCTATATTAGATGGTGTACTTTATGGTTATATAGAGTCATCAGATCAAAAACTATGGATAGAATCGGCAACTACTTTTGACAATCGTCTATCCCCAAATACAATGGTGGCCTACCTGAGTAAGAATATTATTGTAAATCATCAAAAACAATGTGCTGCTACCCAGGTAAGCCAACGAACATCGAAAATTAGCAGCCAGACTAAGATGGCTACTTCTTGCAAAGAAGTAGCATTGGCGATCGCAATGGATTATAGCTTCGTTACAAATCCTTCTCATAATAGCTATCAATCCGCCGTTAACCAGAGCATTCATATAATGAACCTTGTAGAAGGTAGCTTTCTGAACCAATTTGATGCGGAGATTAGATTTAAAATTGTAGAACACTTCGCTCCATCTTCTCAAACGGAAAGCGATAATTTATGGGGAGCAGGTTCTAATATTAGTGTATTGCTCAATAATTTTAGTTCATGGGGCCCGACAGGTTTTAATAATACTCATGATATTGGGCAATTCTGGACAGTTAAGAATGTCTATTCCCTTATAGATCCTGCAGTAAATGATATTCCATCCAATAGAAATTTCGGTGTTTGTGGTTTGGCTTGGATTAGTGCCGTATGCACTAACCTACGGTATCATCTAATAGGATCTAGTTCCACCAATGACGCCCTATTGAGAAGCATAACTGCACATGAACTTGGTCATAATTTCGGCGCACTGCATGATGCGGACCCCCGATATATTATGAATGCTGTCGTAGGGGATACTGAAATATGGTCTCCTGCTTCGATAGTAGCTTTTAATGATTCTATATCCAACTACACTTGTATAGAGGAGTGCATCCTAAGTTCTTGTTCGGAGATAACCAATGTTCGCGTATATGGGTGTAATTCAGGATCTATTCCTACTTATCAATTGGACATCACAATCACACATAACGGCGGTGGTACCTCTTCAGGATGTAACGTCAATATAGGCAGTGCGAGCTTTCCGTTTACCTGGACAGAGAGCCCGCAAGTCATTACTATACACAACCTTACTGCTGATGGGAGTATGGATAAGCAAGTTTCAATAATTGCCAATGATCTCAGTGATGCCGGATGTGGGGGAACTGCTAACTACAATGTACCTGATGGTAATTGTTCACTTTCTATTAGCGAAGATTTTAATGATTGTAATATTCCAGAAGGATGGATTTCTCTAACAACAAATGAGCCCCAAAACTATTCCTGGGGATTTGGTGATAGCTCGAGAACCATATACAACTATGGTAATTATGAAAATGCTAGCACCTCAAAAACCTTAGATGGCTCTTGTATGGTTTATATGGATGATGAACTTTTTACTAATTGGAGTGGAGTCGCCACCTTAGTCTCACCTGTTGTGGAGGATTTTGAATCGTTGAATTTAAATGTTGACTATATATTTAACAGATTTGAAGGAATTAAACTAAATAACAATAGCTATTTCAAAATAAATGTTTGGGATGGTGCGCAATACGTTAACCTAGTTACTGACACCAACGATAGTTGTCCTTGGAACAATGTCTGGCAGACACAATGTATTCCCTCAGTGGATATTGAACTTACTAGCTATCTCAATGACAGTCTTCATATAACCTTTGTGTACAGCGACGTAAATTCAGAAGCTGGAATGGCGGTATTTGACAACTTCAGCTTATCTGGAAAACTCAAAACTCAGTCTTCTTCATGCCCTACGGTTATAACCTTAAATCCAAGTCTATCAAGTGGCACTTTATTAGCGAAGGAGGCAATAGTTACAACTAGAAACTTTAATATTAGTGGTACCACACTCCTAAATGCACCCGAAGTCTATTTCTATGGGGATCTTGTCGTCCCGGTAAATGTCGAAATAACCGTAATTAATGATGGTTGTAAAAACAATTCCAACTAAGTAATAGATCACACTTGGAATAAAATCGCTCATATTTTAACCTCTCTTTAATAATCAAATCTTTTTTTTTTCGTCTTATTATCGATTGAGCGGTTTACTTTTAAATACCCAAACACAAAAATGCCGGATGATTTCTATTAGATTTTTAGTTTTTTGCGCAATTGCTTTATTCTTCAGTAGTGCTATTCTTCCCAGTAAGTATGTATCTCGAACTGGTCATATACATGTAGAATCTGCAAATAGATTTAAAGATATAGTGGCTGACAACTATCAAGTATATAGCGAAGTAATACCTACTACTGGAGCTGTAAGTTTTACAGGACTTATGAAGTCATTCGAATTCGAATTAGGAGCCCTCGATCAAGCATTTAATAGCAGTCGTCTTGATTTGAGTCATTATAGTAAATTCAAATTCGAAGGTGAATTGAGTAATAATCAATCCATCAAATGGGATCAAGCGGGCACTTATCCTGTCATGGTAACAGGGTTATTATATATAGGAAGTTTCAAAAGAAAAACCTCAGCCCAAGGAAATATTATAGTAGGAAACGATGGAAAAATTCGCGCTGATGCTGCTTTCACAATCGTAATTGAAGAAGAAAGTGTCAAAACCATCAATAAAATGATGAAAGAAAAACTCCCTTCTGTTATGGCCTTAGATGTTGATAAATTGGGTGTATCCCGAAATATTAATTTAACCCTAAGTGCTGCCTACAGACCTCGAGGATAAATATTTCATCTTTCTACGCTTCTCTTATACATAAATATCAAAGTATACGTTTGGGTACTTGTTGGCGTGTAATCCAGCGAACCCAACCCTTCCTGAATCTTGGTAGTCCCTTTTTGATTAATTCATAGCGAATAAGAAACAATATCTGATTTGTAGAACAAGAGTAATATGCTTAAAAAGATCATTCGTGTTATTACCATTTTGTTGGCTCTATTCCTTATTGGATATATAGTCGTCCTAAAATGGCCTCAAGCTTCCGTGAAGTCGAAAGCCACAGACGTTAAAATTGCAGCAGAATCCATCTATGAAGCTTTCAATACAGATGAGAAGGCTGCCGAATCCCAGTATTTGGGTAAAGTTGTTCAAGTTACGGGCCTTATTGATGAGATATATATTGACGAGAATAATGCTCCTGTTATCATACTTAGAGGAAAATCCGGTGATCCCGTAGGAGTAGTTACTTTAGAACCGAGCGAAACAAGTAAAATCAGTGAGTATAAAGAAGGTCAGGAGATAGTAGTAAAGACGCTGTGTTCTGGAATGTTGATGGAAGTAACCTTTAACCAGGGAATCATTATAGATAAGTAAACTTGTCTCCATTTGCTCCATTATGATGATAATAGAGTACTGAGATTAGGGCTTGAATAAAGAAATATTGACATAAAGAAGAATTAGCTTCATCTTTGGTTGAAAACCATTATAGTCATAATGAGAATTGATTTAAGAACTAAACATGATGACTGTGAATCGCGCATTAGCATTCAGAGGCCGGCCTGGAGGAAGGCTTCAGCATTTTTTATTATCATAGTAAAGGCTATGAAAAG
>JBLIDB010000322.1:0-4591 GCA_047634015.1 Saprospiraceae bacterium | reverse complement strand
GCTTCAGGAGTCGTATTTACTTGAGAAGCCAAACCAGCGTCCAATCTAACAGCAATTCTTCCTGCGATAGACTTTCCAGTTGAATTATGATTCACCACTACTGTATGCGCACCTACCTTCTCTACTATTTGAGCGATCATGTTCGCATACGAAGCGCTATCTATTCCTGCGTTATAATCTGCAATATGAACAACCTTACTGGCTCCATACTTACCTAAAACAGCGGGATTATCTGCAGCTCCTATTACAAGAGCTATACAATCTCCACCTAATGCTTGTGCAGCAAGATAACCGTAATGCACAATCTCGTAAGCGGATTTTTTTAATTTTCCTTTCGGACTTTCAGCTAAAACTAAAACAGACATATTATTTCTCTTTTCGTGTTCTTTAATTATGGAATAGGTTAAAAGACCTTCGCTTCTTCGTGAAGTAATCGGACCAATTCATCCATATTCTCAGGATCTATCATTTTTACTCCTGATTTTGCATCTGGTAATTTGTAGGATACCACCCCCACTTTAGAAGCGACACTTATAGGCTCCACTATATTAAGCGGCTTTCTCTTAGCCATCATAATTCCACGCATATTAGGAATACGCTGCTCTGCCATTCCTTTAGAGGCTGAGATCACAAATGATCCCGTCACTTCTACTACTTCTACTCCACCTTCTATATCTCGAGATATAACGGCCTTCGTTCCATCATGATCCATATGAGAAGCATATGAAATATAAGGTAAGCCCATATGCTCAGCAATCATAGGTCCGACCTCCGAGCTATTGAAGTCTATGGTTTCCTTTCCTGTAAATACGATATCGTACCCATTCTCCTTCGCATAGTTGGCAATATTGGCAGCAACTACTCCCGCATCTGTAGCTTCAGTATTAACTCTTGCGGCATCATCCGCTCCTATCGCCAGGGCTTTACGAATAACAACATCGTTAGAAGGATCTCCTACATTAATTACTGTAACAGAGCCTCCGTGTTGTTCTTTGAGCTCAAGGGCTCTCACTAAAGCATACCATTCATCGTAAGGATTGAGGATGTATTGGACTCCACTTTCGTCAAATTTTGTACCTCCGTCTTTAAATGCAATCTTCGCCGTTGTGTCTGGCGTCTTGCTGATACATACTAGAAGTTTCATATTGTTGTGTAAGATTTTATAATCAATTTATGAAGTGATTTAAAATGCACTTCTTTCAAGCCTGCAAAGAAACTATACTCCGAGTATAAAAAACGATACTCGCATTAAATTTGTTCAAAAATAACCTAAACATTATACATTTATCGATATGGAAAATTGGCGACTGAATCATCTCGAAGAATTACTCAAAGAAGACCCTAAAGACGAGTTTGTACATTATGCTCTCGCTCAAGAGTATATCAAGCAAGAAAATTACGAGGAGGCCATCAAGAGATTTGATATCCTCAAATCCCTAAATCCAGATTATTTAGGCCTTTATTATCATCTGGCTGCTGCACAAATAGAAGCCGATTTGCCCGAAGATGCCATGACTACTTATGAAACGGGCATCACTATCGCCAAGAAGATAGGAGATCAACATGCACTAAGTGAGTTGCTAAATGCGAAGACAAATCTAGACTTGGGATTGTAGAAGGAGTTGTGGATTCGTAGTTTTACTTATTTGTTTAGTCATTTAAAAACCTCATTCTAAACCCTTTCCTTACTCTTTCTCTTCATATAGAGGGATATTCAGGAGTTACATATTTCTGAGAATTCTCCAGCGATTTCTATTTTAGGCGTCCACGCTTAAAGTCAATATGAATTACGCCCGAATGTATATTCAACGCTTCGTTCAATCTGACCGCCAGAATACAACATTCGTTCTCACTTGCTCATGAATGAATTACATAATCGACCAACAAAATCAAAACCTCCAATAGGCTTTATCAATCCCTATTCATTCCCCGATATCTTATCCCATGCTTTGAAGAGGATAAACCCACCCACTGCTGTAGCTACTGTTAACATTAGGGCTTGTGTTGTCTGTCCGTATATCCAACTTCCAGTGGCAAATAATGCAGCATACACTGTAAGTGCACCGATCAACGTACATAGGATACCCAATGGTAAACCTCCTTCTCCCCTTTCGATATGAATTCCTTCTGCACTTGCTTTTTCTAACACCGCATTCCAGCCACTTCCTCCTGGTCGAATTTTAGTGTAAAAATCACGAAGCGTTGCATCATCCGTAACAGGCGTCAAGAAGGTCGCAGCTACCCAAACGATGGTAGTTAGTATTGCACCATATATAATAGTCATATAGCCCACTATTCCATGATCACAGAAGGTGAAAAAGCTGGCAATTATTAACGATGCGATCATCGCCACGATCTCCGTCATTGCATTGATCCTCCACCAGAACCAACGAAGGATATAGATAAGCCCAGTTCCTGCGCCAAGTAATAACATGAGATCAAATGCTTGCTTAGCATCCGTAAGTAAAAGTCCTAAGCCTAAGCCCATGAATGCTGATATAACAGTAAAGAATTGTCCCGCGCGGACTAATTGTTTTTGATTGGCTTCAGGGTTGATAAAACGCTGATAGACATCATTCACAAGATATGAAGCACCAAGATTGAGCTGGGTAGACATGGTACTCATAAATGCTGCAATTAGTGATGCCGCTACTAATCCTAATAATCCAGATGGAAGCAACGTCAACATCGCTGGATAAGCAACGTCTTCTCCTAACTTATCCGCTGAAAGGTTGGGAAAGACACGACTGATTGTATCGAGATCTGGAAATATAATAATAGATGCCAAAGCAATGAGAATCCAAGGCCATGGTCTTAATGCGTAATGAGCGATATTGAAAAGCAAAGTTGCTCCTACAGCATTCTTTTCATCTTTGGCACTGAACATCCGTTGTGCTATGTACCCTCCTCCTCCTGGCTCCGCACCAGGATAGTAGGAAGCCCACCATTGTACCGCAAGAGGTACTATTAGAATCGGAACCCACTCTGATGGTTCACTAAAATTTGGCAGTATAGACATCTTTGGCATAACATCGACATGGCTCAATAGACCATCTAATCCACCGACTTCAGGTAGTCCTAAAATATACATACATGCCCAAATTGAGCCGATCATAGCCAAGACAAACTGTACAAAATCTGTAATAATCACGGCCTTCAATCCACCAAACGTACTATACGCTAATGTTATAGATCCTGCAATCAACAATGTCACCCAACCAGGCATTCCGAGTACAATCTCGCCAAACTTAATCGCTGCCAATGAGACGGCTCCCATTACCAGAACATTGAATATCAAACCGAGGTATAAGGCTCGAAATCCTCGTAAAAAGGCCGCCGCTGGACCACTATATCGTAATTCATAAAATTCTACATCCGTCATAACCATGGATCTCCTCCATAATTTGGCATAGACAAATACAGTAAGCATTCCTGTTATTAGGAACGCCCACCAAGTCCAATTACCAGAAACGCCATCCACACGAATGAGGCCTGTCACCAAATTGGGTGTATCCGCAGAAAATGTCGTCGCTACCATTGAGACGCCTAATAGCCACCAGGGCATATTCCTTCCAGAAAGGAAAAAATCCGATGTACTAGAGCTAGATTTCCTTGATAATGCGATTCCTATGACCAGTACGAATAAAAAATATACTGCTACAATGGTCCAATCTAGAGTGGTAAGTGTCATCTTGTTAGTTTTGCAATCGCGTGTAAAATATCAATAAGAATTTGATTTAGGTTTATATGGAGTCATCAATCAAAAAAGCATTTCTCATTCCGGGCCTCGCTCTGAATCCCGAGGTAACAGGAAATATAGAATTAGAAGGCTATGAGAAGGTTTATATCCGATGGATTGATCCTGCAGGTGAAGAATCATTGGAATCCTACGCACAGCGTATCATAGATATTTATCAAATCCTCGAGAATGAATCTATAATTATTTTAGGGCATTCCTTCGGAGGCCTCTTGGCCCAACAGATAGCTTCCGTAAGACCGCTTGCAAGACTTATTTTAATTTCAACTGTTAAAGACAGCTCAGAAATTCCTTGGAAAATAAGATTCCTAAAACATGGTTTTGCTTATCACCTCGCCTCTAAAAAACTCATACTGAGAACACTATCTCTTTGGGGTTGGTATCATGGCTACGATGAACCCGAACTTCATAATGCCTTCGTCACAGAAGTGTCATCTCTAAGTAATGACTATCTAATATGGGCATACAAACGAATTATTCATTGGGAAGGCATACCCACTCGCAATGAATTCATTCATATACATGGAGATATGGATAAAACATTTCCGATAGAAAATATAGGTAACTGCCTCACGCTTTCGGGAGGAGATCATTTGATGGTATTTAAGCGGTCCACAGAAATCAATATCTTAATAGCCTCATTCCTGTTAGCCCAAAACAGAATAGCTTAGAACTCCCACCGTCTAAACGCTTCCATCGCCTCGTACTCGGCCAATCCAAGATCTCTATATGCTTGGGCTGTATCTCTATTTCTATGTTCTGCACGTACCCAAAACTCTCGATCATCTTCTCCAGGAAATGGAGGTCTATCTTTCTGAGATTGGTGCATGAAGA
>JBLIDB010000321.1:0-4605 GCA_047634015.1 Saprospiraceae bacterium | reverse complement strand
AGCGGAATAATATATTTCATGATGTTATTTTATTGAATTATCAAATTTAGAGAAATCATAATGAGAAATTACCCTAATCTGTCTCTTACTTGAAATAAAAAACGGGGCGATAGGTAGATACTGATCGCCCCGTTTATTTATCTGTATGATGAAGTCATTTAAACGATCAGTCTAATTCTTCAATCACTTCAATTTAATTATCATTACCGCCCTATGGAAAATCACTACATCTGATATCGAGAATCTCTATTCTCACGGAATCAGATCTTGCAGGACACACTCCAATCGGATCATCAGAAGTAAGTGTCGACAACACAAAGTCTCCATCTATGCCAGCAGTAGTCGGAGTATAAGTTATCGCATTCAAGAAGCTATAGTCCGTATCAAATGATCCTCCTATTAGACTACTCCCGGGTGATATAGTAAGCTTAATCTCAAAAACATTATGAATGCCAAAAGAAATCATTTTTATTCTGAGCTCGCACCATCAATATAGATTTCAATTGGCCTTCTATTCCGTATTGAGATTAACCTTTATTGCTTCGCTCATACCTAAGTCTGAATTGAGCACAATAGTCCGAGAATTCTTCCCGTCATCTATTGTAACAGCGGTCGTATTGGGAGGAATCTCTCCGATATTATCTGCGCGTAGTATGATATAGTTCTCTGGTTGCGTGAGGAAGTATTTGAACTTTATTTTTTCCTTTTTGGTTTCGAGATATTTGACAATCCACTCATCGTTGACCTTTATTGAAATAACATCATTATCTATCTGGCCATCGTCCCATATACTTATGGTAATCCCTTTGCGCTGAACTTCGATAGTATCTTTCACAACAATTTCTCTGCCTTCTAACGGAGCATGAAGACCATCCACCGGGCGATATTGAATTTTGAATAAGACATTGTTCTGTTCATATCCTATATATGACAATGTATTATTGAGTCCACTCCAGAAAGTCATAATAGCGGGAAACGGCCCTTTTGGCGATATTCCCATTATTCTCAACTCCCTGATGCTCAGGCATCACCGAGGTTCGAAAAATAAAAATATCATCCAAAATCTTCCATTTTCTGATGATCCTCACTTTCCGGAGTGGACTCATTATTCTCATTCTTCCACTCCCCCTCACGGTTGCTTTCATAAGAAAGGATCTCTATGTTAGGGAGAAAGACCCACACATAATTGAGGTGTCTAAATCCTTTGGGAATTGCAAAGCACCCAAAATATCCATCTGAATTCTCCTCGTAATCATTCTGAAATGTGTAGATCCCATCCTTGATTATAATCTCCTCTTGAAGGGGGTCTTCTTTGATTAATGAGAAACTCCCTACATTAAATAGTATCTGGTTATAGTTTTCTTCGAGGTTTGGGATAACCTTATATTGACTAGGAGATATAAAACTGTATTCATCACTGGGTATTTTCCCTTTTGGAATAAAATGCCAGCTATTCATTCCTTTAGATTCGACCTTCGTATAATCCTTATATGTAATGCCATCTGGATTCAGATAGCGAACAAAATCCGCATTGAAATTTTGCGCTGATAATTATAATCCAAATATTGATATTAGGATTACAAGTGCTATAAATCGACAAAAACGATAAATCACCAAGTCTTTAATATAAAGTGGAACAATAAAGCAAAGATGATATTCTTTCCACAGATAAGTGTATAAGATTGATCAACATGCCCTTAAATATGCGTTAAAATCACCATGCGTTATTTACACACTGATATTCAGCTAATAATTCCCTTTTGGCATATTGTATGCAAAGTATCAGTAGTATTCCGGTACTGCTGATATGGGGGTATCCACCAACTAAACTGCTTGACCGATCGATTATATTTGTTGAAAAAGGGGGAGAATGAAATTATTTTGCTTATTTATTTTGAGTTTGGGCTTCGCTAATGTGGGGGCTCAATGTTTAACAGATAGACATAACACGAGTTTGGAGAGCGCTTGGACTTCTTGTCAGACCTCTGCCAACCCTAATACAGTTAGAGGCGTAGGACACTGGATCATGTATGACTTTACTTTCGACTATAGTGTGGGTCAATTACATTTTTGGAACTTCAATCATCCCGACTATTTAAATCGTGGAGCACGAGATATAAGTATTGATATATCGATGGATGGGGCTTCATGGACTTCTGTATCAGACTATACAATTCCTCAAGCCAATGGCTTGTCAAGTTATGAAGGAGTGGACGGCCCCATGCTAAATCAACGAGCCCGATATATGTTAATCACCGTCAACAATAATTATGGTGACGCCTGCGCGTCAATTGGAGAAATACGTATAGAGGTGGCAGATGAAATTGATTGCCCCCCAAATTATACTGTCAATGGTAACTTAGGAAATAGAAAATACCATGCTACTAATACTATTCTAACTACGGGCGTAGTCCAATCGGAAAACACAGTACATTTTCAAGCAGGGACTAACGTAGATATGAATGTTGGATTCGAAGTACAATCATTGTCAGAACTTGAAATAGAAATTGGTCCTTGTAACTAATTGATAATATATAACTCATTTTTTTACTCAAAACGCAACTTAAAATATTAAAAGAAGGAATAACCTCCCTTCACTTATATGATTACCCTGAGAATTGAAAATATGATAAGAAACTACTTTCTTAGGCTAAGTACTATAGTATGCCTCTGTCTGACTATAAACGTCATCGATGCCCAAGATTTAACAATCACTTGCATCCAACTCAATCATAAGAGTTACGGGGACGAACTTAAGAATCAATTCATTAACTATACGCTATTCCGAACAGACTTCAAGAGTGCCTATAATTCGCTCAAGACAAGTGACCAACTTGAGATAGCATTGAATATCGAAGGATTGATTGATGCTCGCATTTCTCTTACGGAAAGAGATCTGCTTTCCGCTGATTACAAAGCTTACGAATTAAGAGAAGATGGATTAGTTGAGAAGGACATCACATTTACGAAAAACTACAAAGGAAATATAATCGGAGATCCCACAAGTGATATCCGATTGGCGCTCGATGGAATATGCTCTATGGTTATATAAAGGAGGGTAAGTCAACTATCTGGATTGAACCCGCTAAATCATTTGACGAAAGTCTCTCTAAAAACACTATAGTCGCTTACTACGAAAAGGATGTCATCCTTAGCAGAATTTCGAAATGTGCTTCTTCTAAAGTGCACCGACAAAGAACAAAAACTGAGGATCAAGTAAAATCAGCAGGTACATGTAGACTCACCCGCATGTCCATTGCTATGGACTACAGTTATGTCACTGACGCTGATCATAACGACTATACTTCCGCTGTGAATCAGACACTACACATTATGAACCTCGTTGAAGGAAATTATGCTGGAGCATTTAGTTCAGATATAGAATTTGAAATAACGGAACATTTTGCGCCTTCATCGGTGAGTCAAAGCAATACACTTTTTGGCAGTAGCCTTGATGCCAATATCCTACTTAATAAATTTACCTCATGGGGCCCAACAGGATTTCAAAACGTACATGATATAGGGCAGTTTTGGACATCTCAAAATATGTATTACCTAAAGAATCCAACTCAAGGAGATATAGAAAGTAATAGATACTATGGAGTGGCTGGACTGGCGTGGGTTGACGCAGTATGCGGTGGACATCGCTATCATATCCTGGAAGAATATACCAGTACTGACTGGCCACTTCGGGTCCTAGTAGCTCATGAGATGGGACATAACTTTGGTGCTGGTCATGATGATGCAGCAGGAAATATAATGGCAGGAAGTATCAGTTTGAATACGAATACTTGGTCCACCGGTTCGAAGTCCAGCATTAATAGTGCCCTTAGTGGATTCGGATGTTTAGAAGATTGTCTTACTGGACCTTGTTCTAAAATATCGAAAGCCTTCACTGGTGGATGTGTGGAAGGCTCTCCTTCTACTTATGATCTAACAATAGAAATAGAGCATGCAGGAGGTGGCACATCTACAGGGTTTACAGTCAATGTAGATGGACAGTCATACCCATTTTCCTGGGAGACAAGTCCACAAACTGTATTAATCGAGAATCTTGTAGCTAATGGGAGTCCTGACAATTCTGTGAATCTTATTGCCAATGATGGTAGCGATACAGCATGCGGTGGCATAGCAACTTATGACGTGCCGGATGCGACATGCGCTCTATACGAAACAGAAGATTTCAATAACTGCAACCTTCCTTTAGGTTGGGTGGCATCTACAGATAATAATGTAACTATCAACAATGGCGATCCGCTTCTCCAATACGCTTGGAAATTTGATGACAGTGATCGATATCTTGTGAATTATGGTGCTGGGAGTAATTTCAGTACATCTAAAACTATAGATGGCACGTGTATGGCACTAATGGATGACGATATCAATAGTGCCTCTTACTTTCAGGGTATTGTTACGCTCAACTCTCCTTCTTATAATACTTTAGACTATACTGGTGTTGCTATAAAATTTGATTACAACTTTCATCCATTTGAGGATGGTAAAGCATCTAATGAGAGTTACTTCGAAGTGAATGTCTGGGATGGCAGTCAATATGTAAATATCCTTACTGATACTGAAGGCACATGCCCCTGGTCCAATATATGG
>JBLIDB010000320.1:0-4632 GCA_047634015.1 Saprospiraceae bacterium | reverse complement strand
ACAACCTCTGCAAAGGGAAGTATGGTCAAGTACTTTTTATGTTCAAAATTCTATTACTATTGATACCATTGCGATTTGTGAAGCGTAATGCTTTACTCGGAAATAGTCATTATATTCCTAATTCACTTCATCACCGCAAAGGAGGAATTCCAATTCATATGATTAGATACAACTCAAAATTATAATTATAAAAGAATATTTCTTCAACGCTAATCATTCTCTCAAGTCAATTTTTAAATATTCTATCACTGCATCATCCCCATTCAATGCATTCTGAGGTCTTGGATGACGCTCATTAAACACCTTGAGTTCTTCAGGCGAAAGAATAGTAACGAAACTTTCATCATAGCCATCGTCATAAGGTACTTTGAAATTCAACTTCAAATAATGCCCGAAAAAATTATAAGCAGCCGATCTTTTAGAATATCCATAATCATGACGCTCTAAAGGCAGATGCACATTCTCGACTTTGTGCTCAGCATCGTAGAGTGCATAGATGCTTTGTATATATGGATATTCGACTCTAGGTGTATTACGTGTCCAATCATCCCCATCAGAAATCAACATCATCGGACGAGGCGCGCATAAGGCTGCTATTTCTACATTGCTGGTTTGATGTGCTTCACTCTTATGTATTGGCATGCCACTCTCACAGACACATCCCCCAAAGAAATGTGCTGATACCTGCACGGCAGGAAGCGACGCTGTAATCCGATCATCAATAGCTGTAAATAAGAATGTCTGAGTTCCACCTCCAGATCCTCCCGTCATCCCTACTCTTTCCGAATCAACATCAGGTCTTGACAATAGGTAATCCAGTAACCGTGTACTATTCCAAGTCTGGAGTAACATGGCAATCGGCATCTTATGAGTGACTTGAGTACTCTCGGCATAGCCAACCATATCGTAAGCGATTACAACAGCACCCATCCGCGCTAACATAGCGCAACGCTTTTGGATATAATGCGTTAATCGCTTGTCTTTCAAGTGTCCATGGGGGCTTAGAATGGCAGCATATTTATCTCTTTTGTCAGTAGGTCGATAGAGGTTACCCGTAACATAGAATCCAGGGAAACTTTCTACTGCTATATTCTCAACGATGTAGCCATCCATCTCCCGAGTACTATGTATAATAATCTTGGGCGCTTCTCTGAAGGCCGACATTTTATCAAATTGCATTCCTTTCAGAATGTTTGACTTTATAGTAGTTGCTCTTGACTCCCATTCAGCTTTCGTCTCCCATTCCGACGCAAATTCTTTAAGCATAAGATTACCTTCATCTTCGGTCCAGTGATGGCCTTGGCATAGCATAGATGATTGAGCACTAAGTGAAGTAGCGGTAAATAGAAATAACAGAAGAAGGAATGTATTTTTCATCGTTTTAAATTATGACGCCTAATTCAATTAGAAAATAAAAACGAAATTATAATTGCACATCCACTTCTCTATAGGCCTTGATTACCGCCCGCTCTCCTGCTGCTCCTTCAGAGAAATTCCTATGTTCCATTCCGAGAATTCCCGTAAATCCTTTCTCATGAATATATTTGAAAATGTTCTTATAATTGATCTCTCCAGTTGTCGGTTCCTTTCTGCCGGGATTGTCTCCGATTTGGAAATACCCAATCTCTTCCCAGGACAACTCCATATTTGGAATCAGGTTCCCTTCTTGAATCTGCTGATGGTAAATATCAAATAGTATTTTACATGTAGGGCTATCTACCGCTTTACATATTTCATAGGTTTGAGATATCTTTGTTAAGAACAAATCCGGGTGGTTATAAAAGTTCAAAGGTTCTAAGACCATTGTCAAATTATGCGGCTCTAACAGCTCTGCAGCACGTTTTAGGATTTCGATTATATTGACGGTTTGGTAGCCAATCTCTTGTTTGCCATTTGAATAACCCGGTAGTACCGTCATCCAACGGGCATTCACTCTTTTACTGGCTTCTATAGAATCCTTTATACGCCCTAAGAACTCAGTCCTTATGGCCTCGTCCTTCAATACCAGACCCGGCTTCTTATCCTTTGTCTTAATTCTTCCTCCCACAAAAACGCCCATCTCCATATTGAGC
The DNA here is from genome assembly GCA_047634015.1 of Saprospiraceae bacterium. Classification (GTDB taxonomy): domain Bacteria; phylum Bacteroidota; class Bacteroidia; order Chitinophagales; family Saprospiraceae; genus JAJRXG01. The sequence continues at coordinate 2,560 of JBLIDB010000320.1, read as the reverse complement.
TTTGCTAAGGTCTCTCCTATCTTACTTTGCATAGCTGGCTCCCGGTCTTTCAAGTAGTTATCTTCAAAAGCCGTAAACCCTTGATCTGCCATAAATTTAATCTGATCGATAGGATCCTTTCCTGCCAAATTTTCAAACATGCCAGTATGAGGTGCAAACTTCATGTTGAACTTAGGTTCTCTTACTCCGATTCTTCCCTTAGCACCAAGAGGTGTAATTGCCGGAATAGTTGCCGCTACAGCTCCAGCTTTTATAAAATTTCTTCTTTTCATGAATTCTAAATTTTTTCTTATTACCTATTTACAGATGAAGGCCATATTTTAAGATTATTTATCTGTGACTGATTAGGAACTTTAATAATCTCTAATTTGATCGCACCTCCATCCACAATATCGTTATGATAAAGCCAAATTTTATCATACTTCCGGCCATTCAATTTTATGTCCTGAATATATCTATTTTTATTCGAATTATTGACCGCTTCAATTACAAATTTTCCTCTTTTATAATAGCCTGGGTTCAACTTAATAGTGATTTTATCAAATATTGGACCACCAATCTGCAGCTCTGGGTTAGCAGCAGCTCCTCCTCTCATCTCAAATATGCCCATCTTCATAGATGACACTTACATCAAATGGATCAACAAAATCCAAAAAGTAAACCTCCCAATTCTTGACGACTTTGAACTACATTTGCTCACTCATGACATAAAACCTACCATCCTCCAAATACTCGAAGCCACTATGATAAATAAACTACTTTCCTCGCATCACAACTGCCTCCCAAACAGTAGAATAAATAAATAAACCTTGGCAGATGGAATAATAGACCGATGAATAGCAAAAGCATCCAAAACATACTCCTATGAATAAACCTAAGAGAGAGTTCTTCGCTCCATTTTTTTCATCTTACAATATCACTCCTCAATAAGTGCGTCGACTTGCGATATTCGAAGGTTCAAAACTGCGCTATTATATGCCCTCCCCTTATCACAAATATGAGGCATTGCAAGAGTCCAATAGGAATACGTTCTTTCAATGTTCGTTATCTTCGATTATACTTTGCTATAAATATCGTAATAGTCTTCATTTGTTAATGAAGTATTTTCCTCTTAGAATTGCATCTTTCTTAAGGTTAGACCTATCATTCTATTTCTATTTCTATTCCGCTGTTTCACCAGATAAATCTTTAATTTCTCCTTTTTCAAGATCGAGCATAAAATGGATTGCGGGAGCTCCGTTTGAGAATTTATGCATGATGCTGAATAAATCTGCCATTCGTATAATCCCCTGCAAATCCTCCGTTTTATTGTCAATTGATTCAAGCCGTAACCGGAATGCTTCATTCAAAAGTTCGTATTGCTTTAACCTATTTATTCCAATATCTTCAAATGCCAAGGCATCGGCATTCTTTAGGCGGTAAAAATCAATAACCAAGTCCTTACCATCCCACGCCTCAAATTCCTCTATATTTAGGTTATTCTTCAGCGCAAGTTGCGTTGCCTTTATTATTGCCTGATCCCGTACATCTTCATTTAAACTGAAATTGTGATCCGGCTCTTTAAAATACAGTGAAATCAGGTCAGGATCATCAATTTGCGACAAAATCAGTATGTCCTTTCCTGTAGCGGAAGACAAATAATTATAAAGATCTTTTGGCCAGTCCTTCTTGAAATTTTTCAATCGTATTAGCTCCTTTAAGTGCCAGTTAACAAATTCGCGGTAGTTCTTAGCGGAAAGTACATTCTCTTCCCAAATATTCTCCGCCTGTATACTTTCGAGATAGTCATGTTCTATCTGATACAAATCAAAAAGCTCATTAAACCTTGGAATAGAATCTATCACAATGGTTTCAACTTCCATTAAATGCTTTTCTCTTATAGTGAGTAATTTATAACCTGGAAGGTAAGAGGCCATGCACGGCACTTGGACATTTACAATTGAGGTTCCGTTGACACCTCTATTTATTCCAGTATCATTGGAATGCATATGACCCGCAAAGTGAATTTTAATGCCCGCTTCTGAAAATATCTCAGCTATCTCTTCGGAAGGATTTCGATGCAGCTGCATACTATTTTCTCCAAAAAGACGAATTATTTCTGCGGATGCACCATCATAATACTCTACGATTGGATAATGACTAAAAGCTACTAGTGTTTTTCCATTTTTTTCTGCCCGTTGTCCAACAGATTTCACCCAATCAACAATATGTTTTTTATGTTCAATTACACTATTATAGCCGATACTTGAGCCATTGTAATTAGAAGCATTCTCATTTAAATTGCTCACTTCATTCTTTGGAATATAAACATTCCCATCAATGGCAAGCAACCATAGTCCATCAATCGGTTCAACCAAATAACTAACATCAGGAACAATCATTGAATTCGGCTGAATTGTATATACCCTTCTCTTCAGATCCGCTTCCTCTTTCGCTTGATCAAATGTATAATCCTCAGAATTGTATTTGCTGAAGGGCGTTTCCCAATAGAGATAATTCTGATTCGGAAAGAAACCGTTGTTCTGAAAAATATTTACAATTCCTTCATACCCCAATTGCA
>JBLIDB010000319.1:0-4657 GCA_047634015.1 Saprospiraceae bacterium | reverse complement strand
TCTATGGTTTTGACCCTAAGTTGATAAAAATAAATGAAGACTATCAAAAGATAATCAATTATGGAAGCATTGCTGCCTAATTTATTACCGAACCATTGTAAATGAATCTCTAAATAATACAATTTTACCAGTAAGACTCTTGAAAGGTCCTATTCCATTTGTATCGGACGCTTCTCAACAATTTAAAAATATTCTTCTTGTGTCTTTTTTATTCACAAGAAAAGGCATCAAAAATACTCGTAAAATAACACCGGCACACCATTCAAGTACGCTCCACGACGCTTCCCATCAGCTTACGCACGCCCCTCTATCAGATATCACCCAGACATCTGATCTTCGATTTCATTTCGGTCACTCTATATTTCGCTTCCCTACGCTTCTATCCATTAAGAACTTGTGTAAGTCAAACAATATATGAGAATATATTTGTTCACTTCTACTTATTCTCCAGCGGTCTTTATATGAAAAGGAAAGACTTCTTAATACACTCATAAGATTATGGATTCATTCTTAACTATTGTAAATAGCTGGCTCTTCTTTCCAAATGGGGTAAAAGGAGTTCATCCCATAGAACATCTGCCTCGTCGATTAATTCATCACTGAGATACTTCATGACCTATCTTACTTGTTATTGATCCTCACCAATCCCTTTCACAAATGCAGCTGTTAAAAGACTTTTTTATTTTTTGTTCCGGTGCCAATCGTTCTATTCTGAAAAGAACTCCTACTGAAGTCAATAAATACATCGGTATTGGTGCCACAATATTTTTCACTGGTATTTTTGCTTTTGTGGCTGCGGCATATGCACTTTCTACAATATTTGAAACAAGCTGGTTTATCATCCCTGTAGCCCTACTTTGGGGTTTGATGATATTCAATCTGGATCGCTTTATTGTTTCGACAATGAAGAAGAAGGGAGCCTTATACAAGGACTTTACAAATGCGCTTCCTCGTATAGTCCTTGCCGTTCTTATTTCTATTGTAATTGCAAAACCTCTTGAGTTAAAAATATTTGAAAGTGAAATAGAAGCGGAGTTAGTCAAAATGCAACAAGAAAATTATAAAGAACAAGACGATCTTGTCAAGGATCGCTACGTAGCGAGTATAGACACATTGAAGTCTGAAGTCCTCGCATTAAAACAAGAAATAGAAACCAAAGAATTAGAAAGAGATGCTATGGTAACAGCAGCCATCCAAGAAGCCGATGGCACGGGAGGATCTATGAATCGTAACTTAGGACCAATCTATAAAGCCAAAAAGTCCGCCGCCGATCTTGTCCAATCAGAATATGATAGATTAGCAGCCACCAACTTAAATCTAATAACTTCAAAAGAAGATAAAATAAAAACGCTTGATGCCTCCATGACCACAGATATGGAAACACTCAATCGTGTAAGCATGACGGGATTTGCAGCCAGATTAGAAGGATTGGAAAGAGCCTCAAGTCGGAGTAAAGCGATTTGGCTTGCGAATCTATTCATAATGCTTCTCTTTATCGCGATCGAAACAGCACCAGTAATAACAAAATTGATGATCCCCAGAAGTCCTTATGACTTTGTATTAGATAAACATGAAACCGAGTTTGAAACCAATCATAAGGCCTATACATCTCGAATCTACGATGCCGTAGAACATGAATTAAAATTCAACAGATCTACTTTAGAGCACAAAACCGAAATCGCAATCAAGGCGGAACGCGAACTTGCTGATGAGGCCATTAAACGCAGAGTGGAAGAGCTCGCAGGGAAGCATTCCGTTACTCCGGATTTCCTAAAACGATCTTCGTTGTTTCATGCGTAGGTGAAGACTGTAACTACAATTTGTTCTCGGACATAATTTCTTGCAACAGCGTTGCGCAAAATCTCTCATACATTCCTCCAATAATTAATCATATTGGGATTGTATGAATATTGACCATAAAGAACATATTTCAAAGTCTGAAGAAATACATTTTGAAACTATCAAGGATGATTGCTGCCAAATAAAGAAAGCCGTAAATAAATCTTCGAGTAAAATTGAGAATCCTGATCATGGCGAAGACAACGACCACAATCATGGAGACGGTCTCTGGCCAGCAATCATTAGCTTCGTTATGCTCATCGCTGGCTTACTTGTTCAACATTTTTTTTCAATTCCTTTATTCTCAGGATGGATAATTCCTATTTGGTATTTACTGGCATATCTTCCAGTGGGCCTCCCTGTATTGAAAGAAGCTTGGAATTCTATTCTACATGGCGAAGTCTTCAATGAGTTCTTCCTTATGGGTATCGCGACCATAGGGGCATTTGCAATCGGGGAGTATCCCGAGGGGGTTGCCGTAATGCTCTTCTATGCTGTAGGTGAGATATTTCAAATGAAGGCAGTAGAAAGATCTAAGAATAACATCCAAGCATTGCTGGATGTGCGACCGAAAAACGCCACAGTATATCGAAATGACAAGTATGTATCGATAGACCCAAAAGAAGTCAATATTGGTGAGCGGGTACAAATACGTGTCGGTGAGAAAATCCTCCTTGATGGAGTTCTCCTTTCCAATAATGCCTCATTAAATACTGCGGCCCTTACCGGTGAGAGTCTTCCACAATTTTCTAAAAAAGGCGCAAGTGTACTTGCTGGAACTATAAATATTTCTGGTGTAATTGATATTGAGGTTACAAATAAATTTCAGGATAGTTCTATCTCGAGGATACTTGAACTTGTTCAGAATGCGAGCAAGAAGAAGTCGAAAACAGAGTTACTCATAAGAAGACTGGCAAAAATATACACGCCGATAGTTGTATATCTTGCAATATCAATTTGTATACTACCCTTCTTTCTTGTTACAGATTATGTGTTTTCTGATTGGTTATATCGAGCTTTAGTATTCCTTGTTATTTCATGCCCTTGCGCATTGGTAATTTCAATTCCACTGGGATACTTTGGTGGGCTTGGAGCGGCATCTAAAAATGGAATCTTATTCAAAGGAGCTACCTACTTAGATCAGATTACAAATGTGAATACCATTGTAATAGATAAGACAGGCACTGTTACTCATGGAGTATTCGCTATCCAAGACATTAAAGTCTATGATGGAATGAATACGTCGGAATTCATGCGACACCTTCTGTCGATCGAATCCAAATCTGTTCATCCGATTGCAAAAGCATTATTATCATATGAGTTAGAAGCCGAACTCTACAATGTTGATTCTATAAATGAAATTTCAGGTAAAGGATTAACAGGAATTATAGATAACAAGCAAGTCGTAGTAGGAAATACAAAGCTGATTAAGTCAAATAATATTACTATCCCTACAGAAGTGACAACGATAGTAGAATCCCTTGTGCATATGGCAATTGATGGGCGCTATGCAGGATATGTTGTTTTAGCAGATCAGCTTAAGGAAGGAATTGAAACAGATATTGAGAAGCTAAAAAAAGGGGCCATAAATCGGCTCATGATGCTCTCTGGAGATAAAGATAGCATCACTCAAATAATCGCTAACAAAATTGGTATTACTGAAGCAATAGGAAGCCTACTTCCGGAAGACAAACTTCGCATAGTTAATGATATCAAAAAAGATCCAAACTCCTTTGTTGCCTTCGTAGGAGATGGAATTAATGATGCACCAGTATTGGCCGTAAGTGATGTAGGAATCGCAATGGGAGGCCTCGGAAGTGATGTAGCTATTGAGACCGCTGATATTATTATCCAGAATGATCGAATAAAAAAATAAGCACTGCCATAAAAATTGGCAAATCTACTAAGACTATCATCTGGCAAAATATTGCTCTCGCTTTAGGCGTAAAAATCATAGTACTGATAATGGGAGCATTAGGTCTGGGCAACCATGTGGGCCGCCGTATTCGCTGATGTAGGAGTCGCATTTTTAGCCATCCTTAATGCCATCAGACTACAAGATATGAACTGGGATTGAGGATTGAGAAATCTAATTATATCCGTCAAAAGGGCTCACTATCAAAGAAATAGCACAAGTACACTATGTATCAAATTATAAAATCATCTCACATAAGAAGAATCTCGTAAAAAAGCTTGCTGCAAAAAATTAAGTCGAACTTAAAGTAAAGGCAATGCGATTGAAATTAACTAACTGAAAACAATTTTTTAAAGAAGGATACCACTAAAAATTCAGGCGTTCTTGCAACAAGATTGCAATACTCTTAACCTATATTTGAACTAATATTCTAATGATTACAAGACTAAAGTACATATTGCTTTATTCTGCAGGATTAATAATGATTCTGCATTCCATGGTTCCTCATGAACATCATGGTGCGCTATCAGATCAGGATGAAGCCGTACTGCATAGTGAGAATGAATGTATATGTGATTGGCTGCAATTGGTCTTTCATGATGATCTTGGAGCTGGGCATTTGGAAAATTTTCTTCAAGGAGAGGAAATAAATCTTCTTAATAAGGTAATATCTCATCAGGGTAATTCGGATTATTTTATTTTTCATCCATCTCTTGAGCCTGCGCTAATTGTTCCTGAAAATAATGATCTATTTCGAAGTAATCATGCGCCTCAAAGATCTCTATACCTGCGTCATCCTGACGCTTTAAGAGGACCTCCTACTCGCGTGTAAGTTTATGTCCTTACTAAAAGATGTTATGCTACTCACTGAAATCGTGGGTAGTAATTCTGATTAATCTTTTC
>JBLIDB010000318.1:0-4666 GCA_047634015.1 Saprospiraceae bacterium | reverse complement strand
GTCATTTGTTCTTTGGTGATTGTTTGGCTTTCCCCTAATTGAATGAGCAGGGTTAGAATTATAATTGTCAAGATCGATATTCTCATTTTCTAAAATTCTATGTCTAAAATAATAAATTAATTTCTATTTGGCCACTGGAATGCGCTCCAGGTTTTTCACTGGCTTATCTCTCCACCATGTAGCTAAGGAGGAGCCAGAAATATTCATCCATGGTCCGAATATAGCTGGAGCGAGGCCGACAGTGGCTACCTTCCCCATTTCAAGTGCTATACCTGAGGCCAATCCACCATTTTGCATTCCCACCTCCAAAGCAATCGTTCTGCAGTCTTGTTCAGGCATTTTAAAAATTCGGCATGCCCAATATCCAAAGAAATAACCCAATGTATTGTGAATGATGGCTGCCGCGAATAAGGCTAATCCTATTGTTAAAAGACTATCTCTTCCAGCAGCTGTAATAATGGTAATTATCAAAGCAATTCCTGCCATCGAAACTATTGGCATTGCTTTATCAAGCCATTTGAACTTGCCATGAAAAAAGTGATTAAAAACAAGACCCCCAATAATTGGAATAATCACAATTTTGGTTATGCTCCACATCATCGCCCAAAAATCGATTGGTATCAACTGACCAGCGAACGTTTTCATGAGGAATGGTGTCATAATCGGAGCTATAAGCGTAGCACATGCTGTTAACGTCACCGACAGTGCCAAGTTGGCTTTCGCCAAATAAGACATTACATTAGAAGCAAGTCCGCTTGGAGAAGCTCCCACGAGTATTACACCTGCCGCTATTTCGGGAGAAAACTTAAAAAGCGAAGCAATACTAAAACCTACTATAGGCATAATAGTGAACTGACAAAACATACCAATTCCTACAGCCTTAGGCATCTTGATAACTCCAACAAAGTCTTTAAAACTCATCGCAGTTCCCATTCCAAACATAATGATTTGGAGAAGTGGGACAATGAGTCCTTTTAGTTGATAGTTTCCCACTTGTGTAAAATAGGCAGGGTAATAGAGCGAGGCTATTACGGCAGCGAAAATTAGAAGACTATAAGAAAATCCTTTAAAGAATGAATGGCCCCTAATGCTAATTGCCATCAATAGTAAACCAAATATCAAAAGTGGCCCGGCAGACTTGAGGTTTCCAGACAATCCCATTGCTATACCTAATAGTAGTAAGCCTACCGCAACTATAAATGCATACTTGAATAATGGTCTCATCTATTCTCTTTTCTTAGAAGTTTGAAATTATCGTTCCCAGACTGGTCTTGAAATTCCGTTAAGATCCCAGACGACGTTTCCTTCTCTGAGGGTCAATTCACAAACTATTTTTTTATTCCCATTCAATCTCCATCCTTTTACATCTATAAAACCAAAATTTCCATTTTCTACTTTTAATATTGCAATATCAGCATCAGATCCGACACTGAGGTTTCCGAGTTCGGGTCGTTTTATAATTTGAGCGGGCTCCCAAGTAGAAGCTATAATCACTTCCTGTAAAGTAAGACCCATATTCAGAAACTTAGACATCACATTCGTAATATCTTTCATAGCCCCATTCATACTTCCAGTGTGAAGATCCGTACTAATAGAATTCGGTTTTAATCCTTGTTCGATTGCTGGAATGGCCTGATCAAATAAAAAACTTCCACCACCATGCCCCACGTCGAAAACAATCCCCCTTTCTTGAGCTTTTAATATATATGGTCTTAATTTTCTATGCTCATCAACGATTGGAATACGTCCTTTTACGTGCGCATAAGCATGGGTATATATATCTCCAGGTCGTAATTTTTCCATAAATAAGGTTTCAATCGATAGTTCTGGCTCTGCACCTCCAAAATCAACCATCACCGGGATATTCGCCAGTTTTCCTGCTTCAACTGCTCTTTCTACAGGAGTCCAATCATGTCCGCTATAATGCGCAACTTTTACTCCAACGACATGGTCTGAATTGGATTTGGCTGCCATGGAAGTTAGCTTGGCATCCATGTCCGATAAGTTTTGTTCGAATCCACCCCCACTCATCCCCCCACCAACGATGTTTAGAAAACTAAGCACACGTGTTTTAGAATGATCTATAGTTTGAGCTTTAAATGTTCTAAAATTACGCCATCCGGCACCACCAACGTCAACAATGGTTGTAACACCCGAACGGAATGAAAAACCATCTGGAGGTAGTGCAGTAAAACTATTGGCGAGATAAGCATCTGGTTCTGTGCCCCAAAAGTTATGAGAATGAATATCAATAAGTCCAGGCACGACATATAGCCCGCTTGCATCGATCTCTTGGAAGTAATTCCCTCCTGATAGATCAGCCCCAATTTGCACTACTTTCCCATCATGAATCGCAACGTCCATTACCTCGTCAATCCCATTTTTGGAATCTATGACATGGCCATCTTTAATTAACAAATCAATTTGTTGTGAATGAGCTCCAATTGAAAGCAGGAGGAATATCACACCTGAGAAAATTCGAAAAGAAATCATAATATCTGGTTTTATAAGCTGTGCGCAATTCGGAATTAAAATAATCGAATATGACTTGACATAAATTTATGAAAAAAAATCAAACTTGTGCTCGCACACACAAAAGAAATAATGCAAGCGCGTTAACTGAAAGAAATTGCTGTGATATTAACCCCAATACAAGTTTATGGTTCCAGATACTAAATGTAATGGATCATTATATCGAGAAAAGCCAAAAGTGCAACATAAAATCCGGACAGGATAAATTCTCTTGGCGTAAGAATCAATTGTACAAACTAGCGCAATTGTAAAAGACTAAATCAATAGCACCATTAATAATAGTTCATTTAAATCAACGGTGGACAGGCGATAATCATAATGTTACCTGATCCATGCGGTTTCTCTACCTCTAATTTTAGAACGAAAAGATTCAATATTTCCTTTGTCAGCAAGTGTTACGTAACACTTTTTCCCATCACTTCCACCGAATGTGATATTCGTAGGATTTTGACCAGTAAGTTTAACTTCTTCAAGTAATGTTCCATCCGGAGAAAGTATAGCAACAGTTCCTTTCCCATGTCTCGTAACATATAAATTCCCTTTGACATCGCATCGCATACCATCCATTCCGTGATCTTGAAATTTGCGAAGTAGCCGCTTATTCGAAATATTACCACTTGAAGAAAGATCGTAAACCCAAACATTTCGTTGGACGCTTTCATTAACATATAACTTGTTTTCATCTGGACTTACTTCGATACCATTGGTCGTTCCCATATTGGAATCCAACAAATGAATGGATCCATCTCTATCCACTCTCCAAATATTACCTGTAGATTCTTTCCAATTAGGGTCACTCAAAAAAAGTTGGCCATTTTTTGCAATTGCCAGATCATTAGGTTGGTTCATCTGATTATCATGGGCATAAACAGTAATTTCTTTTGTTTGAATATTTACTTCAAGAACATTGTGCTTGGCATAATCCACCACATAGAAATTCCCACTTTCATTAAAACGAATACCATTGCCTATACTTCCTTCTGGAAGGCGGACGAAAATCTGGCCTTTTTTTTCTTCAGAAATAATGCCAATCGTGCCTTGCTCTTTAAAATTTACGGCGTATACATTGCCCTTTGAATCTGTGGCAGGACCTTCCACTCCAGAAGTCCATCCTTGCTCAGGAGAAGACCAGATGACAGAATAATAATTTTTAGAGCAGGAACTGAGAAACAAAACAAGAATAAATGCAATGAATATATTGAAACCCGTTGAAATGCAAAATAATCTCATATTACTATCTTTAGCTTTATAAAAGCTTTCTTTTTAAATGAATTTCCTGTGTCGAGATCTAAAGTTAATACTAAAATAACATCACTCGCTTGTGTGGAGTAGCAAGAAAACAAATACCACAATGCCACATTAGGCAATATAATCCTTTTAAAAAATAGTTTGGATCACACAAAAAGAAATCATTAAGATGATTGACTTCCTTAACTAAGATTATCAAATACCTTATTGACGATTCTTATGAGATGGCCATAGTCCTCATCATTTAGATCTTGCCAGCCATCTTTTCTCGCCTGAATAACTTCTGGAGAAGAACGAGCAAGAATGGTTCTGCCTGCTTCTGTGATATGAATATTAAATTTTCGTCGATCTTTCTCGTGTAATCTTCTTTCCGTAAACCCTTTTTTACAAAGTAGATCCACTATACGAGATATAGTAGGTGCGTCTTTATAGGTTCTTTCACCAATTTCAACTTGGGATCTGCCGTCTTTCTTACCCAATCGATCCAAGACAAGCCACTGTTCTGGTGTAAGGTCCACATTAACTGCTTTGAATCTCCTACTTATATCTGACTTAATTAGCCTTGCTGTACGATCTATGAAGTAACCAAATACCCCATCTCTTTCATAAATCTCTGACATAAACTACACCTCTTGTTTGATCGGCGAAGATACAAAACTGATCAAACATAAAAAGAGGCAGCAGGATACGACTCCCGACTGCCTCTTTACTAATATCTCAAAGAATTATTTTTATTTAGTAACCGCTATTCGCTCAGTTATTAAGATTCCATTGTCATTTCTAAGTTGTAGGATATATGCTCCTGAAGTCATATTCCCTAATTGGATTGTTGATGATGTAGCACCGGCTACCATCATTTGATTCATCATTACTCTTCCTGAATAAT
>JBLIDB010000317.1:0-4689 GCA_047634015.1 Saprospiraceae bacterium | reverse complement strand
TTGGGTTTGATCTGTAGATTGCTCTTTTGTTAAGCCAAATTGCTTTAAAAAGCCGTCCATTTCTTCTTCTTTGAACAAAAAACTAAGGTCTGATGTACTCGCCCATGGCATGGGATAAATGATTTCTCCAGCTCTTTTTCTTAAAATGTCATAATAAAGGAAAGCGCCCCCTACTTTAAGTACTCGACTTATTTCTGAATAGAATTTTTGCTTATCTGGAATATTCATTTGAACATGTTGCGTCCAGACCACATCAAAACTATTATCTTCAAATGGTAGACTTGTTGCGTCTCCTTGTATGAAAGTAATCTTACTATCCAATTTTACAAGTTTAGAAAGCTCTTTAGCCGTCCTTATGTATTCATTACTGAGATCTATTCCTGTAGCTTGACAATCATATTCGTCAGCAAGCATCCGACACGGCCCACCAAGGCCACAACCTATATCCAAAATTGATTTCCCTTTTAGGTTTATACTCTTGGCAAGTTCTTTCGATACAGCTGCACCTCTGACATGAAACTCATCAGCACCTGCAATATCTGATCTCTTTACATTCTCAAGACTAATACCCTGCTCGGAAAGGCGGTTCAGAATATCTTCAAAAAGGCCTTCTTTGAGGTAGTGATTCTCAATGTTTTGATTTAGGTTTTTCATTTTGGTTGATTTTCGTTTAGTATTATTTATGGATCTGCGATATGTGATAGTTGTGGCGCAATCTGAGCAGACATCATCACCACTTGTTTGGCGTTCGGTTTTTTATCAAACAGTTTCGGTACTAATCCATTTGCCAACTGCAGGAGCTTTATAATTTTTCATCTTTTCAATTAAATCATCAATATCATCACTAACTAAAAGCATTTTTTTATTTACGCCTTTTAGAAATCCTTTTTCAACCATTCTAACTAATAGGTTTACAAGTTCATCGTAGAAACCATTAATATTTAGTATTCCAATAGGTTTCTTATGAAGTCCCAACTGCGCCCAAGTTAGCATTTCAAAAAGTTCTTCGAGTGTTCCGAATCCACCCGGTAATGCAATTACTCCATCACATAAATCATTCATTTTTGTTTTTCTTTCGTGCATGGAGTTCACTAAGATTAATTCGGTAAGTCCTCGGTGTGCAATTTCTTTTGATTTTAAGAAGTTTGGCAGCACCCCAATTACAGTACCTTTGTCCATGAGAGCTCCATCTGCGACTGCTCCCATAAGTCCAATATTTGCTCCACCATAAACTAATTCAATATTAGCTTTTGCCAATTTCTGACCGAGAAGTCTCGCTTTTACTTCAAAAATCTGTTCAGTCCCTAAACTTGAACCACAGAAAACAGTAATTCTATTCATTTAATACTTGATTTTTGTTACTCATTCAATGCTGTTTATATGACGCACAACAACTCTGTATCAGAAACGTCATATTATGCCCATTTCCATCTAAGTGTCGGCTCGATTTTCAATGCACTTCAGTCTTAATTACCTACTTCGAGCAGACTGTTTTCAAAAGTAGCGGTAATATATTCCGTAATCTGCTCAACGGAAAATTTGTCGTCCCTTTGATAAGACTGAATCAATATTTCCAAGCAGGAACCTTGTAGTGCATAGACCGTCATGCGGTAGTAATAATCTGGAAGCTTTTGAAACAGGGTACTCTTACGCATATCGCTCTCAAATATTTCAATAATAATATCAATCTCTTTATTTCTAAAAAAGGCATCTCTAAATAATGCAGAGTTGTTCGTGATGAGCTGTCGATATGGCTCTGCATCAAATAGTAACATTACAGAATAAAGAGAAGTATATATGAAGTCTCTTACGGACGTAGATTGGCTTCTTTCACGATCAGCACTTCTATACATTTCTTGCATTATACGAGAGATAATAAGATCCCAAATCTCCTTTTTATCCTCGAAATAATTATAGAAAGTTCCTCTGGCCAAACTTGTCGCTGACACTATATCTCCTATGGTCGTAGCATCATCCCCCTTCTGAACAAATAGTCTTATGGCGGTGCTTAAGATTTCATTTTCGTTTTGCTCTTTATTCCTTGCCCTCTTATTCACTATATCTCTTTACTTGTATTGCTCTTCAAGAATTCAATAATGCAAAATACGAATCTCTGATCTTTAGCGGACCCTATTTCTCTATCTTGAAAAGCCCTATCAGTTCACGTCATTTCAATAAATGACACTTTGTCATTTTTATTAAGTAGTTTATACCAACTATAATTCCGCTTTATTAGGAGTAATGCATGTTATTGAATGCAATAATATGGAAAACACAACATTATTGAATGACTCTAACATAGGTAAAATATTTGTTCTAGTAACAATTCTCATATTTGGTGCAAGGGAGACGTTCAGTGACCATTATAACAACACAAGTCGTACTAAGGATGATTGGCTCATAGAATGGGGTGGATTCTTATTGGTTTCTTTCTCAAGTTTCTTGGCACTTTATGGCGTAATATATATCGGGGAACAGATCTTTCCCGAAGGCTTTAACGCCTACACTTCTATGTCCTTATGGCTCGCCGTCCCCCTCTACATGATAGTGGATGACTTGGCTCAATACTGGTATCATCGGTCCGCTCATGAGCATAACTTTCTATGGAAACATCACCGACCACATCATGCTGCAGAAAAGATGGGGATCATGGTATCCTTTAGAAACTCCTTTGTGTATTATCTCTTTATTCCTAATGTATGGATTATTGGACTTTTTACTTTCTTAGGAATGATCCCCGCTACGATCATAGGATTAATCATTAAGCAATTAGTAGTTTTTACATCTCATAGCACGGCCAAATGGGATGAACATATCTATAAGGTTAAATAGCTGAGTCCCGTGATGTGGGTCATCGAACACATATTTGTCACACCTACTTTTCACTACGCTCATCATGGCAAATCTAAAACTGATAACATCAGTGATCCCAATGGTAACTTTGGAAATGCCTTTACTATTTGGGATCAGATTTTTGGTACTGCAACGTTTACGCGTCAAATTCCAATTGAGTTTGGATTACAAAGTGATCCAAAGGATGGATGGGCTTCACACTTGTTTTATCCTTTTGTCAAATCTAATAAAGATGGTAGCGAAATATCTAAGGCATTTAAAAAGGAAAAGAATTTAGGTTCACTGCCTCATGAAGTAGTATTACCCAAAGGCACTTATCTCTATTGCCAATGTGGCTATAGTGCAAATCAACCATTTTGTAATGGGTATCATAATGGCACGAAGGTGAAGTCCCTGGCATTTGACGTCAAGTCTGAAAGAAAGGTCTCTCTCTGTACTTGTAAAATAACAAAGACACCTCCGTACTGTGACAATTCACATCTTGAAAAAACACACACAGTAAGTGATTCTAAACTGGCGTACGATTTCAATCATTCGATTTCTTAATTCACTTTAATCAAAGAACTAATAAACATGAAAAATAAAGTAGTAGTTGCGGGAGTAAGCATGACGTCCTTCTTATCACCAAAGACTGGCAAGAGTTATATAGAATTCGGGAAAGAAGCCTTAAGCGCAGCTTTCATAGATGCGGGGATAGACTATGGTAAGATTCAGCAAGCGTATGTAGGTTGGGTCTATGGAGATTCTACCGCTCGGCAGGCTGTGATATACGAATTGGGTATGACTGGTATTCCAATTATAAATGTCAATAACAATTGCTCTACAGGTTCTACTGCGTTGTTCTTAGCAAAACAGGCGGTAGAAAGTGGTGCTGTAGATTGTGCGCTGGCATTGGGATTCGAGCAGATGATGCCGGGAGCACTGCAGACACATTTTAATGACCGCCCCTCTCCTATGGATCAGCATTTGGCATTAGCGGATAGAAAATTTGAAGGTGCAGAGAAAGTCCCATTAGCCTTAAGAGTATTTGGTGCCCCAGGATACGAGTATCAAGAGAAATATGGTGCCAGTACAGAGATGTTTGCCAAGGTGCGAGCGAAAGCCAGTCAGCATGCGATTCATAATGAGCGTGCAATATTTCGAAAGCCTATTAGTGTACAACAGGTTATGGACTCTCCTAAGATGTTTCTAAAACTGACCCGCTTACAATGTTGTCCGCCTACTTGTGGTGGTGCCGCAGCGATTATATGTTCTGAAGATTTTGCCAAGAAGCATGGGCTCAGTACAGATATTGTAATCAGTGGACAAAGTATGACAACTGATACGCATACTACCTTCTCCGAAAACTCGATGATGAAGATGGTAGGCTATGATATGGCAAAGGAAGCCGCCCATCAAGTATATGAGCAAGCTGGTATCGGTCCCGAAGATCTGGATGTCGTAGAGATGCATGATTGCCTCACTACCAATGAAGTGATCTCCTATGAGGCGATCGGATTATGTGGTGAAGGAGCCGCGGAGCGATTTGTAATGGACGACCAGAATACCTATGGCGGCAAGGTTGTCACGAATCCATCTGGAGGGCTTTTATCGAAAGGCCATCCTCTCGGAGCAACTGGATTGGCGCAATGTGCAGAATTAGTTTGGCAATTAAGAGGTCAAGATGGAAGTAGGCAAGTAGAAAATGCAAGAACAGGGCTTCAACACAATCTAGGATTAGGTGGTGCTTGCGTAGTAACCTTGCATCAAAAGAATTAAAATTAGAAAGTTGAGCCCACTCCGAAAAGTCCCTAATCAATCATATGTCATATACTTATAATAAGTGAGAAAAAGTTT
>JBLIDB010000316.1:0-4742 GCA_047634015.1 Saprospiraceae bacterium | reverse complement strand
TCAAGAAAATGACAGACAAAAGCAGTTTGAAAAAACGAAGATTCCGAGCATCATTAAATGTTCAATATCTTCTAAATATATTGATAGCATAGTTTTGGTGCGTTTGCCCTAATATTTGATAGATCAATTCTGTTACCGTTGCTATAATTAGAATGTTTGAGGGCTCTTCCACTTAGATCAAATACTTCTAAATTACACGATTGACAGTCTATATCTTCGTGATTTAGGAATATAAAATTCTCCGCTGGATTTGGGTAGAGTATAATAGATTGGGATAATTCCTGATCGATAGTGGATGTAGAGAGATCTCGCTGACCGTTTGACATCCATGTGCCCCAAGTAGCCTCGTTAATTTTGACAGTCGCGTCGCCGATACCTGTTATTCCATCAGTAGCTATACTTCTTGTTGCTACTATTGTTACGGGACCAAAAGTTCCGTTATTATTAAAATTGAAAATGACCTCTTCATCCGTTCTACTATAATTGGGATATCCTGGTACATTCCCTTGATCAAAAATGATAGCTTGATCGTTAGTTTCCAGATTCACTCCAAGAATGGTGTACTGGATCTCTTCGTCATTCGTATCCAATACATCTAAGACGATTCTATCTGAAGACAAATTAGAGAAACTGGGATTTCTGATACTTACATTTTCTGGCAGACTTGGGAAGAGTTTGAAAATAGATCCCTCGTCATAGTTTTGATTTGCATTATTCCATACTTTTATAAAACCAATATCCCAATAGTTAATAGGATCGTTAAACAATCTTACCACCGAATTAGAGGCATCGTACATTACATACTCAATAGTATGATCCCATTTTATTGCATCCGCATACTGAACATTTGAGGTGCTTACACCTTGGGCAGTAGTAGGATTCGTAAGGGTAAAGAACTTTTCTGTTTCCGATATCAAATCAATAATCAGGAGTTGGTTGTCAAAGTCATTATTGCCAAGATTACCTAATAATGCGGCTATTTTCTCGCCATCTCTTGATATCGCAACATTACGCCATTCTCTTTGGTCTAAGAGAACTTCATTAAAAGAAAAGGATGGGGATTGCCAGACGAAAATTACGGCGTATAATTTTCTATCAGTCCCTATAAATAGAAGTAACCTACCATCATCACTGATTGAAGGATTGTTCAAAAGACCTTTTTGAGAAATGACTTGATCTGCACCTGTACTTAGAAACCGAATATTAATCTCTTGTGTTTCTTTATTATACCAAACTATGAAGTCTTCTCCTGGATTTACTTCATAGACAACTTCTGGATCTGGCTCAGGCTCGTTTGTGCTGCTAGCTTCTATGCCTACAGCGTCAAATGCTTCATTGAAAGCTGCAAGTATATCTGCATCGTTGCCATAAAGATCTACTATCGATTGCCCGATAGCTCTTCTTAAAGCCTTGAAATTAGAGGAAGCAGTTAGATAGTCGCGCAAGGCTTTAAAGTATGCTGCTTCCGCAACATTTACGCCCACTCTACTATCTGAAGAGAATAAATAGAAGGCATGATTTGGGATTCCGCTATTGATGTGGACGCCACCTTCATCTTCCGAACCAAAGTATTGTTGACTAACGGAACTGGGTTGCCATCCTGGATCACCTAATCTCGTTCCACCATTATTAGGATTGCTTAAAGAACGTAATACACCAGATGGGCATACGCTGGTATTTACGACATCCTCTCCAATTGCGTAATTCTTTCTTTCTATTAATATCGCGAAAATGTTAGCAAAAGACTCATTTAATGCCCCTGATTCATTTTGATAAGTAAGATTAGCGGTATACTGAATGACACCATGTGAGAGCTCATGTGCGGCAACGTCTAATGAAGCAGCCAACGAATGCGAGAAGGCCTCTCTGCCATTTCCATAGTACATTCCAGAACGCGTTATCCAATTCACCTCCATCTTCTTCGGCTACATTTATAAAAGATAGAACGGTGGATCCACGGTTGTCAAATGAGTTTCTACCAAATACGCGTTCATAGTATTTATAAACAAAAGAGACATTATTATGTACCGTTACAGCTGTAGGCGCATTCCAAATAGGACTATTGCTGACAATATGGTCAACTGAAAAACTATTATTCTGAGGAGTTGTGTTTTTGGCGTTCAACGTTAGGATACCGCCGACAGGATCATTTGGCAAAGAAGATCGATTCGCATCAAATATATTCTCACTAACATTCAATAAAAAATAAGTGCCATTCTCTTCATATGCCGGAACTGTAATATTCTCACCAAATAAATCTTGACTACTTGTGCTTCCAGGTCCAGTATATGAAGCGTTTGATCCCATAGAGGTGTACTCAGTATCGTGATGAAACTTACAAGAATTGTGATGACGCTCTATAAGTTTTCCTGAATTCGCATCAATAATATACTGCCACTTCTCTGCGATCGAAGGATAGACAGCTACATCATATACTAAGTGGGCTTTTTCTTTTTCATCAACAAAAACAGATAATTGCGAAGTAGCTTGCTGGCCTCCTACATATTTTAATAAGTGATTGGCTATTCTATTACCTCCTGAAAGTTAAATCACCGCCTGCTCAGCTTCTTTATTCGTAAGAGAAGCATCAATATTGAGAGACTGTTCTATTTCCTTTGTTCTCCCATTTATGAGATAAGGATGTCCAAGCTTAGTATGTATAATTATCTCACTATGAATTACAGGCAGATTTTTATAGACTTGAGACATTCTTAGATGCGATTCTCCCATTTTATCTCCAGAGATGAGTTTTAGCTTTAGTTCTTTTTTAGCATCCTTTACCCTAGCTCTTCGGAGTATTCGGACAATAATCGATAGGACTGGGCAATCATATCACCATTTTTCGTAATAGAAGAAGAAGGTTCTACCTCTAACCATACCACCTTATGATTTTCTTCGATTTTCTTAATAAGTAGACTCTTGCTATTGGAACTTTGATTCGATAGAAAATTAAAACTTGATGGAGAAAATGGCTTCGATGATAATGTTTGCGGTGTCTGATACTTAAGTTGCACTTTTAGTACATTATAATTTAGAGTAGAAGGCTGTTATGCCGATCGAAAGTCAGACTTAGAAAGCTGTATCTCGAATTTGCTTTGAGCATCAGCCGTAACTAATATTAGGCAAGAAAATATAATTATTGAGGTGAGTCGTTCGAGATACTGCATATGAGTCGTTTTACGGCAAAAGCTTGGTAATGAGGTAAGAATAAATAATATTTTAGTCTTATACATGAATAGCTTCTTAAACTTAGTAAGATTTAAGGCGAGAGAACAATATATAATCTGTGGGTAGGGCTTCTATTCCTGAAGAAGAAAGTAGGTCAGAAATCTGACCCCGATGATAAGTTCCATGATTGATGAGGTGAAATACGATATCAGCAATAGAACTTCGATAAAGATCTCCTTTCGTACTTTCATAGCTGACCATTTTTTCTAACTGACCTTGTTTCAATATTTTATTAGTCTCAATGTTTACGTGGCAAAAGAGAGGTCTCCAATCTTCTGGAGAAGACAATTCCCAAATCCCGAATCGCTGACTCATTTGTAGTATCCGTCTATTCCAAATATCGTGCGCATTAATAATGTGGCTTATTCTAAGCTCTATGTTTGAGGGATAATCATTTAATTCTTTGAGATGTTCTAAGAGTTTCTGATTCGCCCAATGATTGTATTCTAATTTTTCTAGAAGATTAACCCGCAGGTCAATTGCAGGATTAAGAGGAGTGATGCATTTAAGCAAATCCATTCTTATCTCTCGGTGGTCCTCTGTTATTGCGTATTCTGCTATATCTTCAGTTTTAGTCGTTTGCAGCCTAGTTATTTCAATGACAGATTCACCTTCATGGCTATACTCAAGACAGACCCAAGCTTTACGAAGCGCCAGAATCTCAATATGATCGTAAAAGTCACAACTTACTGCTTGGTATTCATTCGAGTTATCGGACATACTTCAGATTTAATTATAGACTCAAATATAGATGCTATCCATAGAACATATAGAGCCGCCACTGTTAATAGAAGGAACTTATATTTGCGGTGAAGAAAATATTTAGAATTACTAATCTCTATAGCCAAACTTGAATAAGCCAACATTACTTTATTCTTCTATTGGACAACAACATTCCTATGCTGAAGTATGGGAACTGCAGACCCATCTACAGCAAAAGCTCATTACCGCGAAACGAAGTGGGGAATTAGGTCATCCTGGGTATCTCTTATTGTGTGAACATGCGCCTGTCTATACGATTGGTAAGAGTGGCAAGGTTGAACATCTTTTACTATCAGAAAGTCAGATAGAAAGAAGTGAGTTCGAGTTTTTCAAAATCAACAGAGGAGGGGATATTACTTACCATGGACCTGGTCAGATAACGGGATACCCAATAATGGATTTAGATCAGTATTATCACGACTTACATCGTTATGTTCGGGAATTGGAAGAAGTAATTATCAGAACCTTAGCACGATGGGGTATTCAAGGCAAAAGGGTAGAAGGGTACACAGGAGTATGGTTAGCCTCTGAGAATCGGCAAGAAGGGGAGCATTTACGTAAGATATGCGCCATCGGAGTTCATATGAGTAGATGGGTTTCAATGCATGGATTTGCGCTTAATGTGAACACAAATCTCGATCATTTTGAAAACATCATTCCGTGTGGAATCAAAGAGAGTAACATGGAAGTCACAAGTATGGAGCATGAACTTGGACGTTCTATGAATTTAGAAGAAGTGCGAAATGAGATTT
>JBLIDB010000315.1:0-4746 GCA_047634015.1 Saprospiraceae bacterium | reverse complement strand
AATAACAATTTTCAATTACGAACGGATTACATTCATACGAGTCTTGATCTTAGCAATGATATAAACGATCCTCAAGTCTTTAGGGATACGATAGTCAGGGAGGGCGCATTTGAGCTGTTTGAAAATGTTTTTGATGAGCCTCTTAGAAATGGTTCGTTTTCAACAATAGATACACGAGTTTTATTTCAGATGCTTAAGGATCGAGCGTCACAGCATTTGGCGCCACGTATGGGTATAGCCCTTTTTGGAAGGTTTAGAAACAATCTTGATGAAGAGAACTTTGGTGGAGATGTTTGGTCCTACGGAGGCTCAATATTCCTGCCTGGTCTGGGGAAAAATCATAGCCTTAACATACAAGCATTTTTCCAAAACGAGAGTGTTATTAGTCCATATCGCTATGGGGATGCTAGTTCATATCCTAGAGGTTATAATGTAAGTTTTAGAAGAGACGACTTTGGTAAGATAGGACTGAATTATTCTTTCCCGATTGCCTATCCTGATATGGCATTGGGTGGATTAGCCTTTATTAAGCGTATAAAAGGGAAAGCTTTTTATGACCATGGATGGTTGAAATATACAAGCTTTCCAGGTGAAGAAACGAAACAGGATCAACGTTCACTGGGATTTGAGTTAGGTGTTGATTTTAGAGCGCTAAGGTTGGTTGAAGTGGATTTGGGATTTCGGTACAGTTATCTCCTTGATTCGTCGTTGCTTGGATCGAGTAGAAGTCCCCATCAATTCGACTTTTTTGTCTTAAGTATTCGAGAGCAATAGTAATCTCTCGAGGTTTCGGTACGTTATGGCTTGAAAAATCCGGCTTAATGTGCATTTTTGCAGCTTAATTAAGCGCTTCTATGATAAAGCAAATTGCACGTTTCTTATTATGGTTATCGGGATGGAAAGTAGATCTTACTATTCCTTCTGAATCACAACGGTGTGTCATGATTGCAGCACCGCATACTTCGAACTGGGATTTTTACTACCTCAGACTTGCTTTCTGGGTGCTTGGAATTCCTATGAAGGTAGCGATCAAAAATGATTGGACAAAGTTTCCTTTCGGATTAGTCGTTAAGCCATTAGGAGGCTTGGGTATAGATAGGTCTTCAAAAGTAACAAGTGAGAGGTTAAGTCAGGCAGATGCAATGGCAGCAGCATTTGAGGGTAGAGATAAGATTGCTATGGTAATCGCCGCAGAGGGAACAAGGAGAAAACGCGATAAATGGAAAATGGGATACTACTGGATCGCATACAAAGCTCAGGTGCCTATTACCTGCGGATACTTGGATTATGAGAAAAAAATAGCGGGAGTCGGCCCCGTCGTTGTCTATCCTTCTGGCGAGCCAGGAGATGAACTCGAACGGATAATGGATTTTTATAGAGATATTAAAGGAAGGTATCCAGAACAGTTTCAAATAGATGAACGATATTATTAAAACGTATCGTCTTAATAAAAGACCCTGATTCTATGACTAACGAGAGTGAATTGATGAATGCGCAGAAACGTGATAATCTAGTAAATCAAGTACAAGATTCATCTTATGAGTTACTCATTATAGGTGGTGGCGTTACTGGTTGCGGGATAGCGCTGGATGCCGCATCAAGAGGCATTAAGACCGTATTGATCGAGAAAGGGGATTTTGCCTCAGGAACAAGTTCTAAATCAACGAAGCTCATCCATGGAGGACTGCGCTATTTGAAGCAGCTTGATATTGGATTGGTGCATGAGTCGGGAACAGAACGTGCTATAGTCAATAGGTTAGCGCCTCATCTTTGCTTACCAGAGAAAATGCTACTTCCTCTTACGGAGAAAGGAAGTTTCGGGAAATTTTCAACTTCTGTAGGTCTCTGGGTTTATGATTTTCTTGCTAAAGTTGATGACAGTGATAAACGCGTCATGCTGTCCAAAAAACAAACCTTAGAGAAAGAACCACTATTGAAGCCTGAAGGATTAAAAGGAAGTGGATATTACGCAGAGTACAGAACCGATGATGCTCGACTTACTATTGAGTTGATAAAAAAAGCAACTCATTACGGGGCACATGCTTTAAGCTATGTTGAAGCAGAAGATTTTTTTTACACCAATGGAAAAATTTCTGGTGTCAAGTGTATTGATAAAATAAATGGAACCGAAATTCAGCTACATGCAAAATATGTAGTTTCGGCAAGTGGCCCCTGGGTAGATAAACTGCGGAAGAAGAATAATTCACTCAATCACAAGAGATTACATGTTACAAAAGGGGTTCATATAGTTGTTGCTCATGATAGGCTTCCTTTAAAGCAATCCGTATACTTTGATATCCCAGATGGAAGAATGGCCTTTGCTATTCCTCGTGGAAAATCTACTTATATAGGAACAACAGATACTAATTTTACTGGATCCACGGATCGAATTGTGGCGACTATAGAGGATAGAGATTACCTTTTGAAGGCCGTTAATAATGTCTTTCGAGGAGTTGGCCTTACTGAGTACGATATTATTTCCAACTGGGCAGGAGTGAGGCCACTGATACATGAAGAAGGGAAATCTCCTTCAGAATTAAGTAGAAAGGATGAAATATTTACTGCAGACGATGGCCTCATAAGTATTGCTGGAGGGAAGTTAACAGGCTATCGCAAGATGTCGGAGCGTGTAGTAGACATTGTAGGTCAGCGTCTAGGCAGAGATGGTCTAAATGTAGGAAAATCCAAAACGGAACATATTGCCTTGACGCCAGATCCATTTGTTAGTAATCAAGAAGTAAGCGATTATATTTCAGCATTAGAATCTACGGTAGAAGCCTTGGGACTGGATACCTATTTTGCTTGGTATCTGGTGACGAATTATGGCAAGCAATCTGCGCAAATACTAAAATCCATTAGTGCCGGCACTAATGCTGGTGAGCTTGAACTTGCTATCGCTGAAGCGAAATTCTGCATCGAGAATGAGTTGGTCGTGAGAGCAGAAGACTTCTTTGTAAGACGTACAGGGAGATTATATTTTGATCGACTATCTATCGATGAGATTCGAGAAGGTGTTATTGCTTATATGGCAGATCAGCTTGAGTGGTCTAAAGAAAGAATTGAAGAAGAAAATCGCCGGTTGGATCTCTTAATAAAAGATGCCACTACATTTTACGAATCAGAGAATATTCCAAGCAAAGAAGAATTAGTAAAGTCTCATGACTAAAAAGAAGATTCTTATAACCACGGGTGGGGGAGATTGCCCTGGACTCAATGCTGTCATAAGAGCAGTAGCGAAGGCTGCAAAGAACGACGGACAATACGAAGTATGGGGAAGTATGGAAGCTTATAATGGCATTCTGAATGAACCAGTGGAACTCGTTAAACTAACGAAGAAAAAGATTGCTGGAATCCATGTCAAAGGAGGAACGATAATAAGAACTACGAATAAAGGGAATCCGCTTGAATTCCCTATAAAGCAGGAGGATGGAACATGGAAGTTGATAAACCGAGGGCAAGAGCTTGTGGATCGGATTCATGCAAATGGGTTCACTTCAGTAATTAATATAGGTGGAGATGGTAGTCAAAAAATAGGTTTGGAGCTTTCTAAGTTAGGACTAAATGTCATTGGTGTGCCGAAAACGATTGATAATGATCTATCTGCTACGGAGATTACCTTTGGATTCAATACTGCAGTGCAGATAGCCACAGACTGCTTTGATAAATTGGTAACGACAGCAGAGAGCCACCATCGTGTGATGATCATGGAGGTAATGGGGCGCGATGCTGGTTGGATTGCATTGCATACTGCGATTGCAGGGGGAGCAGAAATATGTCTAATCCCCGAGATTCCTTATGACATTTCTAAAATTGTAAAAGCCATTAATAAAAGATATCGAAAGGGAAGAGGATTCGTTAATATTGTAATCTCAGAAGGAGCAAGACCTATAGATGGAGAAGTAGTAGGGGAGCGCTCTAATATAGCGGGTGATTCGCATATTAAATTAGGAGGGATCGCCAATTATCTACGTCATCAATTAGAAGAATCAGGCTGTATAGGGCAAGTCAGGTCTACAGTCTTAGGCCATATCCAAAGAGGTGGAACCCCAAGTGCTTTTGATCGAATATTGGCGACTTCCATGGGAGTTAAAGCCTTCGAAATGGTAAAAAAGGAAGATTTTGGTAAAATGGTTTCGTTTCACAATAACGGTTTAACGGCCGTCCCTTTAAAAGATGCCGTAACGGATTACAACTTTATAGATAAGGATCACTATCTGATAAGCACTGCAAGGAAGATGGGCATCAAATTTGGAGATTAGAGAATCTAAGCTTGGATGTTACAGGTAGAATGAAAAGAACTCTTACAGGTTTGCCTTTCTGATAACCGGGTTTCCAAGCATCCATCAGTTTTAATGCTTCTATTGCTGCCTGACCGCATACTAAGCCTATGTCTCGAACTATTTTAACGTTGGAAAAACTTCCATCTTTTTCTATTATAAATTCAAGATATACTTTGCCTTCTAATCCTCTGCTAGGTGCCGTTTGAGGATATTTTAACCCAACTTGGCTATATATATGATGAGTCACTTGATTTGCAGTGAGTTATAAAATCAATGGTACACTACATATTTTTTTGTTGCTGTTTGGGTTTGTGAGCATTGAGCTGCGTGGTATATTTTCTGAGCTTGCTCGATGGGCTTTGAAGGGATCCGTAGATGAATTACTTTTTTATCTGTGGGGAGTATTACGGTTTGGATGGTGTGAGTATTGAGTATTCTTAATATGTTTTTCCAGTCATAATTAAGG
>JBLIDB010000314.1:0-4754 GCA_047634015.1 Saprospiraceae bacterium | reverse complement strand
AGGTCATGACAATTCGCCCAAGCTTTTGCTGTAATCCGATCTGTTATCGATACCTGTATCAAAAGAAAGGTCGAGGTCATGACAACTCTTCATCAATTAGCCCTATGCTCCTGCTGAATAGTAACATTCAAAGTCATGAAAACTTGAAATCGTATAAAATATTGGCTTCACGGTAGTTAATCAAAGGGTAATTCCTACATTCGTACTAAGGACGAAGTATTTCGGGTGCAATCCCAATCAAACTCTTCCTATTGATAAAATCACGGAAATATTGAGATGGGCTGGTTTAAAAGACTTTCTGGAGGAATACAGACTACGACCAAAGACAAGAAGGAAGTTCCTGACGGTTTTTGGCAAAAGTGTAAGGCATGTGGAGGTGCATTTACCATCATAGCACTGGAGAATGACCTTTTCGTATGCCCCAAGTGCGAATCACACTTGCGGATAGGATCTCACGACTATTTCAAGATCTTGTTTGGAGCGCGATATAAGCTTTTGTTTGAAGACTTGAAATCCTATAATTTTCTGGACTTTACTGATGTGAAGTCTTACGATGATAGACTAAAGAAAGCACAGGAACAAACTTCACTGAGTGATGCCATAAGTGTAGCCTCTGGTATGATCAGAAAGAAACCTTTGATTATAGCTGCGATGGATTTTACATTTATAGGAGGGTCTATGGGTTCTGTAGTAGGTGAGAAGATTAGTAGAGCGGTGGATCATTGTATTAAAAAAAGAATCCCCCTAATGATTATATCCAAATCAGGAGGTGCGCGAATGATGGAATCTGCCTTTTCTCTTATGCAATTGGCCAAGACCTCCGCTAAGCTTTCTCAGTTGGCTAAGGCAAAATTGCCTTTTTTCTCTTTCCTAACAGATCCTACAACGGGAGGTGTGACGGCATCTTTTGCTATGTTAGGAGATATTAATTTCGCGGAACCTAAGGCTCTTATTGGATTCGCAGGACCTAGAGTGATCAAAGAGACAATAAAAAAAGATTTGCCTGAAGGTTTTCAGACTTCTGAATTTCTTTTTGATCACGGATTTTTAGATTTTATAGTAGAACGTAAAAATCTCAAGAAGAAATTAGACGAATTGCTCTCATATTTCCATTCTCTGGAAGAGTAGTAAGGTTCTTATCGATATTATCCAAGTATTTGTCTTATCTGTGATATCATAGATCATGGCCTTTATTATCTTGCGCGCATCAAGACAAAATCCATGAGACTAAGTATTCAGAACCTTTCCAAAACCTATAAAAACGGGGTTAAGGCATTAGATAATATAAGTTTAGAGATCACAACAGGCATGTTTGGCTTATTGGGTCCGAACGGAGCTGGAAAGTCCAGCATGATGCGTACGATAGCTACGCTCCAAGAACCAGATACAGGAAGTATTCATTTGGATAGTATAGATATATTAGATGATCCAATGAGCCTGCGAAAGCAATTAGGGTATTTACCGCAAGAGTTTGGTGTGTATCCTAAAATATCGGCGCTGGAATTATTATCATATTTCGCTACGCTAAAGGGCATTACGAACAAGAAAGAGCGCAATGACCTTGTTGATTCTCTTCTCGAGATTACAAACCTTACAGATGTAAGAAGAAAGAGTGTCTCCGACTATAGCGGAGGGATGAAGCAGCGCTTTGGGATTGCGCAAATGTTACTCAATAAACCGAAACTTATAATCGTGGATGAGCCAACTGCTGGTCTTGACCCGGCAGAACGAAGAAGGTTTTTGACGGTATTACGAGAGATAGGTCAAGATAACATCGTCATATTTAGTACTCACATTGTGGAAGATGTTCAAGAGTTGTGTAACGATATGGCAATCATGAATCAAGGCAAAATATTACATCGTTCATCTCCAGATGAAGCAGTGACACAATTGGCGAATAAAGTGTGGGTGACAAAAACCACTCGAGAAGAGGTGGAGCGTATTCAGGAGAAATATCAGGTGCTGTCGTCCACTTATAACAATGATAATACGATGAATATTCGAGCGTATGGGCAAGACGCTCCTGATGCTTCTTTTACATCTGTTCAGGCAACCTTAGAAGATGTCTATTTCGTCCACTTACATGGATATAATCTTTAGTTCCAGCTATGTTTAAGCATATCTTTTCATTTGAATTTAATCAATGGTTTAATAAACCATTGCTCTACATATACGCAATTATACTTGGTGGGATTGGTCTGCTAAGTATGGGTGCCGCAGGAGGTTTGTTCGACGGTAACACAGCCACGGTTTCTTCCATAAAAATGATCAATTCACCACTGCAATTGTGTATGTCATTAGGAGCATATTCCTATTTGGCGTATCTATTGCTTCCCTCTATAATCGGAGCCACGTTACAAAAGGATTTTGACTCTAATATGTTCAAGGTTTTATATTCTTATCCTTTCGGAAAAAGGGATTACATTTTTGGAAAGTTCTTTAGTGCCTTTCTAATTGCGGTATTGATCTTTTTCTTTATTGGAATAGGAACATATATAGCAACGGTACTGTCTGGGGTGGACCAAGCTGTAGTAGTGCCATTTGACTTTATAGCATATCTAAAGACTTATGTCATTTGGATCATTCCTAATATATTCTTGTTTAGTGCGATTGTTTTTGCAGTAACCCTTTATACGAGAAGTATAATAGCTGGTTTCATAGCGCTAACGGCTATCTTTTTTGTTGAAGGAATGACGGATGTCTTATTGATGGATAGTGATTATGAGAAATTTGGTGCGCTGATTGATCCATTTGGATTGGGAGCACTTAATAATTATACGAAGTATTGGACCATCATAGAACAAAATGAAAATGCGCTTCCAGTCTTTGGTATGGTTTTATACAATCGCTTATTATGGATTGGGATAGCACTTGGGATTTTCTTTGCTACTTATCGCTGGTTTACATTTAGCTATACTCCAAAAAGCTTCGCTTTTTGGAAATCTAAAGACGTAACCAAAAGCGTTTCTACAAAGCCAGGAGGAATCATTGATATTACATTACCTGATACCAATTATAATTATGGCGTGTTGCATGGGCTTCAAAGTGCATGGGCATTAACAAAAATAGATCTCAAATATGTTCTAAAAGGAGGGCCTTTTATTGTAGTTAGTATTATTGGTGTTTTATTTATTATAATTATCTCCGCAGTCTCAGGGCAAATTCTTCAGACAAGTACTTTGCCAGTGACAAGGGAGGTTCTTATGATTCCAGGTACAATGTTTAGTTTGTTGATTGCCCTACTTACTTTTATTTATGCGGGACTTTTATTTCATAGACCGGAGACTGTTAATGTTTATCAATTAGAAGACGCCAGTGCAGCCCCTACTTGGAGTTTAGCAGTGAGTAAACTATGGAGTATCACCCTTATGCAGGTCGTACTTCTGGGGATAATCATGGTAACGGGAATCGCCATCCAGATATATAATGGATATTACAATTTCGAAATTGGCCAGTATCTTACTGAACTGTATGGTATTCGCCTTATAAACTACGTGAACTGGGCGTTGCTGGCGATCCTGATTTATAATTTGGTTCCGAATTTCTATCTCGGCTTAGTAGTTTGTATGGTCCTTGGGATTGGATTCCAATTTCTTTCGCAACTGGGTGTAGAACAAGGTATTTATAAATACAATGCTGCTCCTGGACTTAGGTACAGTGACATGTCTGGCTATGGGAATAGGTTAGGTGCACATTTTATGTTTAAGATCTATTGGTTGGCGCTGGGCGTATTCTTTTTTATGTTATCCATTCTACTTTGGAGGCGAGGAGTAAGGACTTCGCTTTGGCATCGGATTAAAGGAATGAAAAAGCGCTTTCGTCCTATTTTGAACATTTTGTTAATTGGCTCCTTTTTGACTTTTATGGGATTAGGAGGCTGGTTGTATTATCAATATAATGTAGTCAAACCTTATGTGCCTTCTAAATTACGAGAAGAACGTTCTATCAATTATGAGAAAGAATATAAACATTATCAGTCTGTGGCTCAACCAAAGATTGTAGATGTTACCCTTAATATAGATCTCGTTCCAGAATCACGTGATATCAAAGCGAATGGCACCTATATATTAGTCAACAAATCAGGAACACCCATAGATACCGTATTTGTAGAAACAACTGGACTCGTTGATGAGCTGAACTTCAGTATTCAAGCCGATATTGTAACATATGACTCTATAAATAATGTCAGTATTTATCATTTGCCTAACCCTATGCAACCGGGAGAGGAGATAGAATTGAGTTTTAGTCTTGCTAACGAACCCAATACCTTATTTCATTCGGAATCTCCGGTACGATCCAATGGTACTTTTTTCAATAGTTTTTCTTTTCCAGTTATAGGATATCTGGAAATGAGTGAAGTTATAGATAAGAAGGTTCGCTTGAAATATGGCTTAGCGGAGAAGGACGTGATGGCTTCTCCAGAAGATTCGGTGGCGAGGATGAGTAATTATATTTCGAATAATTCGGATTGGATTCAGTTTGAAGCGACAGTAAGTACGTCCCCAGACCAGATAGCTATGGTGCCTGGGAAACTACAAAGAGAATGGACTGAAGACGGCAGAATATACTTTCATTATAAGATGAAGAGCAAAATGTTGCATTTCTATAATGTGATTTCTGCAAAATACGAGACCTATGAAGATAAGTGGAATGATATTCCTATAACGATCTATTATCATAAAGGACATGATTATAACCTTGAAAGAATCATGAAAGGTGCCAAAGCGGGATTGGAATATTGTTCTTCTAACTTC
>JBLIDB010000313.1:0-4773 GCA_047634015.1 Saprospiraceae bacterium | reverse complement strand
GTTAGAGAAATATGTAAGTGATGTCCCGAAAAAACTGGAATCATTGATAAATGAGTACTGGCCGGGTCCGCTGACAATTTTATTTGATAAGAATTCTATAATTCCCAACGAAGTAAACGCAGGTTTAAAGAAAGTTGCCGTTAGAATGCCAAACCATGAAACCACACTTGAATTAATCGAAAGTTTAAACATTCCTTTAGCTGCGCCCAGTGCAAATCCATTTGGATATATAAGTCCTACGCGTGCAGACCATGTTCAAGAGCAATTAGGAGATAAGATTCCTTACATTCTGGATGGCGGGCCTTCTAAGATTGGCTTAGAATCAACTATAATAGGCCTTGAAGGAGATCTTTTGGTTGTGTATCGCTTAGGAGGAATTACGTTGGAGAATTTGATGCTCCACTATGGTGGAATCGTTACGGTTCAGAATCATAAAGAAGATAATCAAGATGCACCGGGTATGTTACCGTATCACTATGCACCAAAAACAGAATTGATACTCTCGCAAGATTTATCATTACTCTCATTTAATTCTGACAAAATTGGGTTGATCCATCATTCAACATTTCAACCTTCCCCATCAATAGAGCATTCTATCTTTTTAGACAGCACCGATGATTATACTCAAGCAGGTAGACTTCTTTATGAAAGCCTGTATCATATGGATAAATTAGGGTTGGATCTCATAATCGTAGAAAAATTCCCAGAAACAGGTCTTGGTAGGACGATCAACGATCGAATGATTAGAGCAGCATACCGCAGAAAATAAAGACCATTTCAGTTATTCGGTTCTTGTGTGGATGGAGAATTCTGTTTTATATGCGGATTAATCCCCTTATATGTCTAAATAGGACGTACTTTTGCAGCCTGAATTATGAAAGAGGACAACGAAAAAGTAGAAGAAAAGAAAGTAATCATCTCAGAGGAGGATGAGGGAGATTTTCAAGGGGCTGGCTTTGAAGATGATGGAGAGGATGAGATTATTATAGTCGATGAAGAGGAGAAAGTGATGGGTAAAAAACTCTACGATTATCAAGAAGAGGACTTGAAGTCAATATTTGAGCGTATCCATAACTGCCCTTCTAATTATAATCTTGTGTATCAACTTCCTACCGGTGGTGGCAAGACTGTTGTGTTTTCTGAAATAGCACGACGATATATTGAGATGACTGGTAAGCGTGTATTCATCCTCACGCACAGAATCGAACTCTCAAAGCAGACTTCACGGATGCTCTCCGAGTTTGGAGTAAAGAATATGGTGATTAATTCGCAAGTCAAGGAAATTCCTGACTACGAAGATTACATGTGTTTTGTCGCAATGGTAGAGACACTTCACAATCGCCTTAATGATGAAAAAGTCACGCTGGAAGATGTTGGTCTGGTAATAATAGATGAAGCTCACTACAATTCTTTCCGTAAGCTGTTCAAATATTTTGAGACTTGCTTCATACTTGGTGTTACGGCAACTCCACTGAGTTCAAGTGTTAAGCTTCCTATGAAAGACAGCTATGACGAATTGTTAGTAGGAAGTAGCATTCAGTCTTTGATTGCTAAAAAATATCTTTCAAAGGCAACGACACTTAGTTATGATGTTGGGCTTGGCTCGTTAAAAGTAGGCGTGAATGGCGATTATACTGTCGCCTCTTCTGATGAACTATACAATAGTCTGATGATGCGCAGTAAGCTTCTATATGCTTATAATCAAACGGCAAAAAAGACAAAAACACTTATATTCAATAATGGTATTAATACTTCTCAATACGTCTATGAAACCTTCCGTGCTGAAGGCTATCCTATAAGACATCTCGATAATACTCATTCTAAAAAGGAGCGTAAATTCATATTAGAATGGTTTAAGCAGACTCCAGGGGCAATTCTTACTTCTGTTAGTATTCTAACTACCGGATTTGATGAACCAACGATAGAAACTATTGTGCTGAATAGGGCCACAAGATCTCTCAGTCTCTATCTTCAGATGATCGGAAGAGGTTCCCGAATACTGCCAACAAAGTCTACTTTCCAGGTTATAGATATGGGCAATAACATCGCTCGATTTGGGCCATGGAGTTCAGATTTTGACTGGCAGAAGATATTTAGAAATCCAACTTTGTTCCTTGACACTTTAATTACAGATGAAGATTTAGAACGACTATTCAAATATAAGATGCCAGATCATATTCGGCAAAAGTTCGCTAATAGCGAGAATATTATATTTGATGTTGACGAAGAATATAAGAAAGTAGTATCTGAAAAATTAAAATCAGAAGTTGTTATAGAACGTGCGATACAACAACATCATAAAATTATAACTGAGAATGCCGAGAGTCTTATGGATGCTCTTGGATTGATACGATTACTACGGGATGATATCCATGATCGCATTAGACACTATTGTTATAATATTTCGAATTCGACTAGGAATTTTAGAGATTGGGCTGTGGAAGATTACACTTCCAAATTAAAAAAGAGGGCAATGAATGAGTTCTGATTCGAATTCTAAAAAATGAATCTTACATAGCCTGGCCAGCTTTTAATAGGAGACAATACGCTTCAGGCTGGTTATTAAATTAGTAATTTAATAACCAGCTACACAATCAATGAGATCCTACCCGAATACGAATTTCTCAATATAGGAATTTACTTCCGGGATCCTGAACCAGTTATACAGCCATCTAAAGAAGCAGAAAAAGAGGTATTGGAGCTGATTAGAAATTCTTTCATTAAAGAAATTGATTCCTTTGCATTGTATTGGATATCCCCGGCAGAAATAGTCTGAGAAGAAAAGATTAACCCATCAGTATTATAGTCACCCGAATTCAAAGGTCCTCCAGTTCCATCTTCAATTCCAGACAGCGCATACCCTTCAGGACACTCATTTAGACAAGAACTATCATCAAGACAATCGATAGTTGCAATCCAGCCTTCCGAAAAAGAGGTCATATCATCGGAGACAAATTCTATTGTTAAGCAACCTGAACTTGCGCCTGACACCACTGCTCCAGGACTATTTGCCCCACAATATGTTCCAATAATTTCTTTATCTGTACCTAAACCATCATAGATTATCATATAATCTGTCGAGCAACCTGGTGAGTCGTCTAAGTCAAAATCAGAGAAAATAAGGGATAACTTCTCACATCCACTATCACTGGGACAGAGAGTATATACTTTATTCTGATTGATCCTATAACTATTCTTCCGGCCACCATCATCTACGAATGCCAAACCACGTATATCTGTAAGAAGACTATTACAATAGAAACTGAGAGATCCATTCTCTCTTTCATCAAGCACTCCATTACATTCTCCAGCTGTACTGATAACTGCAATATAATCATAACTTTCTGTTGGTGTAAATGTTAAAGAACAATGATTCGCATGAGCTATGTCAGAATTTGAGAAAGCCTTATCGTTCTCAAGATCATATTTTCCTATTGTCATAACAGCATCCCAAAGATCAATATCGTACCCATCGCAAAACTCCAAAGTATATGAAGTGCCGGCTAAAAGGCTTGGTAAAATGTATGCCTCACTAGAATAAACTTCAAACTGCGCTACTACAACCTCACAGTTTGTAGAGACCCCCTCTGCAGCATACAAATCCGCATATGGGCCTCCATTAACATCAAAATCAAGACAAGGAGGTTCCTTACAGCTGGAATGATTATTATCTAATATCGTTACAGGAAGTACAGAATTCTTTGTCACTATATCATTATTATCCGTTACAGTTAAGGTAATATTAAGCGTTCCTGTAGCGCCAATTTTGACGATGGGGTTCTCAATCGTTGACGAAGTAGGTGATACTCCTACCCCACTAAAATTCCAAAGTCTCGCAGTTACTGGTCCAGTTGATAAGTTCGTAAATTGAATAGTGCCTTCAGGACATACATTTATAGAACCATTATCTGGACTATAGTTCGCAGCAAGTGGCTCACTCGGCCCATTTGAACATTTATTCGAATTCAATTGGTTCCGTAATTCAGCAATGGCGGCCTTCATTCTTGCCATTTGTCCTGCAGTAAAAAGATTCATGCAATCATCAAAACTATAATCCATATAATTCTGATACATATAACCTGGTGCGCTTGTCGCACAGTCATCTAATTGGACACCAGTTGGGCAACCAGAACTACTTTCCTCTTGATTGGGGGTATCATCAACTTCATCTGTTCCATTACAGCCATTGACGTCTCCCCAAATATGGTAGAGTCCTAAACAGTGCCCGACTTCATGGGTTAGAGTACGACCTTCATTAAAAGGCGCACCTCCTGGTTGTGGACTAGTAAGTGATCCAAAAGATGTAGCCAAACAAACTACGCCATCAGTATTTGGGGGTCCATTGGGAAACTGGGCGTAGCCCAATAGATTACCCGATAAATCCGCAGACCATATATTTAAATAGAGGTCTCGGTTCCATATAGTCTGTATTTTCACTTGGCTTTCAAAATCTGAACGTAACCAAGGCCCACCTTCGACATCATGCCTAACAATACCAGATGTTACATTTCCTGAAGGATCTTTCGATGCTAGACAAAACTCTATTTCTGTATCTGCCGCTTGATTCCATATATTATTCCCATCTGAATTTCTTCTTCTGAAATCATCATTTAATTGCATCAATTGAGCATGAATATATGTGTCTGAAATATTCTCTCCACTGCCAATTGCATCTCCATCATGGACAATATGGAATACAACAGGAACAACCGTTACAGCCCCAGCACTCTTATTAAGAATATGCTCATGAATTCTCTTCTCGTATGCTTCGTA
>JBLIDB010000312.1:0-4814 GCA_047634015.1 Saprospiraceae bacterium | reverse complement strand
GTCTAGAGATAGGTCGTAGAATTCACTAACATTGAAGTGATTTAACTATTCAATGAGTTAAATCATTTCACGGTCTTAAGTACCGCAAGTCTTCACTTAGAATGTAAATTCAAGTCTAAATCGACCTCTAAAAAAATTACCGGAAAGACCCCTAAGGAGATGAAGAATGATTTGGCATGAGAAAGGAAAAGATCAATTATAACAAATGCTCTATTGCACTATTGCCTTTTCCAACTGATCATCTTCATTGCTCCATCCAATCTCCTTGGCCACAAAGTATGCAACCGCAATTGCGGAAATTATAAAATATGCAGCTACAATAATCGTCCCCCCTGGAATTAGCTGTTCAATAGAAAACCAGGTACCTGTCTGATAGATTATAAGTAATCCAAGAAAGGATTTTATTCCTTCGAGCCAAACCGCATTTGGATCTTTGTCCATCAATGTCGTGTAACTATAGATCATCAGAAACATAAAAATACCGTAGATGAATATTCCAGGATATCCAATCTCAGAGAGCTTAAAGAGTAAGTGGAACACCATTGCCAGCATAATTGAAAACTGGAAAAATGACCATCCTTTCAGTCCTGTCGAAACTTGAGGATCATACTTGACGAAATTTTTAGGATCGGCAAAGACAACCGGGTACTTTTCTTCGACATCTTCTGGGCGCCAACCTGTAGGCATGAACCAGATTCTCATTTTATCCCACCAACTTTCCGCATACCATGCATCTCTTATCAAGAGCCATAAGTGACCCAAGTTTATCTTTATGGGATTCCAAGTATTTACTTGGCGGCTGACTCCATAGACACATGGTTCCTCATCAAGCTCTTCTTGAAATGTTCCAAACATTCGATCCCAAATACAGAAGACAGGAGACATGTTTTTATCCATGTAGATCTTATTAATCGCATGATGAACTCTATGTTGAGATGGTGTAACGATAATGTATTCGAGCCATCCTAATTTACCTATATGGATAGTATGATACCAGACTTGTACAAAGAGAAATAAGGGCGTTACAATAGCTATGACCTTAGGAGGAACGCCCATAAGGGCGGCGGGCAACAAAAAGAAAACACTAATATTTACAAACTTTGAAATGGACTGGCGCAAAGCCGTTGCGATATTAAACTCTTCTCCAGAATGGTGTATGACATGCCGATTCCAGAAGATATTCACATTATGCGCAAGCCTGTGGTACCAGTAGGTAGCGAAATCAAGTCCAATTAGTGCCAATAAATACGTAATCCACGTGACTTCTTGATCTACTAAACTCCAGTTCTCGAACATGTATTTATATCCAATAATTACAGCCGTAAGACCAAGGACGTTCTTGATGGCATTCGTCATCCCAGCACTGAGGCTGGAGATCGTATCCATCGTCCTAAAGTTAAAATTGCCCTTGTAATAAGCATATGTGGCTTCAATAAAGAGTAGAATGAATGTACCTATGATAATGAGCAATAGCGCATTGGCTAAATCTTGCATGGGATTATTTTTGAAATCCGAATATGATGCTTTTTATTCAGAAATCTTAATTGGCCTATAACAGATATTGCTCAAGGAGTAGCGATAATTGGCAATCTCTTCGTCTATGTCTGTGCGTTGGATTTCAACTCTATGAAAGCACTAATTGGTTTTGATTATGGTTTCCATAGATAGACTTCCATTCGTAGAATTTACGATAGATATGAAATACAGTCCGATAGGAAGGTCAGTAATATCTATTTCGATATCTGATGTGGTCGTGTTTAACGTTTGGTAAGTTGTGCCGTTAATATCCAGAATCCGGATTATGTAATCACCGAGTAATCCACGAATTTCAAAAACAGAATCTGTCGGATTAGGTACGATTTCTATACAGGTTGCTTCCAGAAATATATCAGTCGCAGCCGTTGTTAATTCGCATGGATTACAAACACTACTTCCACAATCTACACCTTCCTCATCACCATTCTGTATATGATCGCGACAAGACCAACCGGCTCTTATCACACTTGCTTCTATATCGAGGTCATCAATAATAGCAAGTTGCTCACTTGAGAGTGTTCCATCCATGAGATTATTGAATTCTAAGGAGTCTAGAGATAGGTCGTAGAATTCTCTCTCTCCAGAATCGAATTCAAGTAGTTTGTATTGTTGGTTTCTAATAGTCCATCCACTATTCGCACCATCTTCCAATTCTGAATAATTGTAATCCCTTGTATTTCCATCTGTCCCATTCAGCAGATGATCAAAACTTAGACTGTTATACATGCCTCCTGGCAACTCCGTACCCGTAATCTCTATAATGGTAGCATAAATATCCGCTGCATGAATAAGAGCGGCTTCTCTTTCTCCGGTTCTTTTTACACCGACGCCTGAAACAATCATAGGAACTCGGATACCCCCTTCATATATAGAGCTCTTACCATGACCCGAAGGATAATTTTGGAGAAAAATATTAGGTGTTCCATTATCACCGATATAAATGATTAGGGTATTGTCAAGTTCTTGAGCAGGAATCCCACCAAGAAGTCTCCCTATCTCATGATCCATTGCTTCAATCATAGCAATGTATTTTCTAAAATTGCTTCCGGTAGAAGAGAGGGTATACAATGAATCTGGAGGAAGATGGATTGGACTATGAGGAGCTACATGCGCTAGCCATAGAAGCCAAGGGCTGTTTTGTTCGTTTACCCAATCAATGCTCTTGTCTGTGAAAACACTTGTGACATAGTCGGTTTCTGTGCTATTGATTCCTTCCTCAGTTTGAACCCAGTTATCATATGCATTTACAGATGCTCCGTAAGAACCAGAATAGAAATCAATTCCATGTTCCATCGGTACATCTAAACCACCGCCTTGACTTAGGTGCCATTTGCCTATCAAGGCATTGGCATATGTTTCGTTGGTAGTCGAGGATAATTCTCGAATCAATGAAGTGTGACTGGTTGCCAGATTTCCAGGAGTCCCCAGGACCCCAGTCTTAATACCATATTTTCCGCTCATAATTGCTGCACGCGTTGGGGTACACTTAGGAGCTGCCCATACATTGTCAAAGACAAGTCCGTTGGCCATTAGACTATCCAGATGTGGAGTTGTTGGCAGGAGCGTACTATTATGATAACCATTAGTAGCATCAATTCCTAAGTCGTCTGAGATTATAAGTAAAATATTAGGTTTGTCTTGTCCTAAGAGACCATTTGACGCAATGCTCAACAATACGAACCCTAAGAAGTAAAAAAGTCTATTCATTTATTGCGATGGTTTTCTTTTAAATAAGAAGTACCCCATTAAAGGAAGTATCATAAGCGTAACAACAATCCAATATTTAAAGTTACGCGTCGGCACAAAAGGGAGTCCATCAACTGTAAAGGAAGGCGATTTTTTGGAAGTAATAAATGTGTGCTTCTTTCTATCTTTAGTTAGAAAATGATAATTCTTTTGATTGTCATAGGACCCAAACAATATTGAATTTTCAAGGTGATAAAAATCAGTTCCTTCAAAGATGATCCGAAAATTATTTTGATGAGAATGACCATTGTGATCTTCTTCTTTTGCATTTACGAAAGGGAGTATTTCACCGAGCTTATTCCTTATGATAATTTTCTCTTGAATATACTTTTGAAAGGCGTCTTTATAATCTTGATCGTTCTTTGAATCTTCCAACTCGGGATAGGAGAGTATTAAGTCATTACGCACAGACCACGGTAATTCTGCGACAATCTCTGTGTAGTTGCCATTGATAGAAATCGTAAAAAATGCCTCATTGGGATTGTGGGCCAATAGTAAGCTATTAACCAGGAGGAGTATACCGATGATTAGGTTCCGTTTACATTCCAATTTTAAAATCATCTGAAGGTGTACCTCTAAACAACCGAGGAATACTTGGGAATTCATCTGTTAATACATAATAATAGGTTCCTGAAGGAAATTCTGGCGTAACGCCCGTTCGTCCATTTGCTTCATCAAGACTACCAAGACCTTCTACATATTCATAATCATTAGAATAGACGCCATCATATGCGCCACATGGAGCGGTGTTTCCATTCCCAGGGCGGCATCCTGATTTGAGTTGATAACTTGAAGTCATCTCAGTGACACCGGCACCATTATTCGATGCAGTTGTATATGCATATTTATAGTATACAGGAAATCCATCTGCAGCGTAACCGATTATTGTCATAGCATTTGTTGTGACATTGAGTTCTTCTAAAAACAAAGTAGGACTGCCGTGATAGTGATATTTACCTGTAGGCTGCACGTGTGCACTATTACAATCTAATCCAAGATTGACATTTAGGGCTTCAAGATTCCATTCCCAGTTGGCATTCGCACTCATTATTCCTTGATGGGGGAATGGCTCTGCAGCTACAGGATCAAGTTCTACACCATTCAATAGAACTCCAAAAGAATACTGGGGACCTCCTCTTCCTGTTGTAGAAAGCAACTCTGTAAAGGATGATGCTTCTGTAGGATTTAGATCAATCGTATAGGTTTCGTTTTGTTGAGATATGGCATTCGGATTCAGAGAGCCCATGCCACCACCAAATAACCCAACCTTATGGTTGGGAATACTATTAGATAAAATTACTCGATTCGAACCTGTTGTGCTTATTGAAAAAGCATTGCTAAAGGATAGTGTTTGACCGCAGGTTCCTCTGGATTGATCAACGGGTTTGTCAGAAGAACAAGGGCAATCTGTTCCTGATGTGCCGCTATCATCAGTATCTGTGTTGTCTCTTACGTATCCATCTGGCTTAGTACAGCTCGATTCGCTTACTTCTGGATTACCCATTCCATCACTATCTGCATCCTGATACCAT
>JBLIDB010000311.1:0-4821 GCA_047634015.1 Saprospiraceae bacterium | reverse complement strand
TGCTCTTTACTGTACTTCCTTCGAATTTTTGACATATTGATAAATTTAGTGGTTTATTTAAAACCTAACTTATCTTACTGTCCACTATTCTGGGGAGTTCCAAGTATTAATAATAGTGATTTCGTTGAATATAATTTTTCAAATTCTATTTCATATGGAATATTAACAAAGACAACAATACTAATTACAATCAGATGTAGCAGTTGATCAATTGCAAATAAAAGTCTATGGCAAATTTTACCATATAGGTTTAATTTAAAAAAATCAATTATCAAGTGACTAACTACAATTATTGATATGGATAGCCAATATGACCAATTAAACTCTAGTAATATAATGAGTGATATTAGATGCACTAAGCCATGTAGGTAGAAATATTTGGATTTAAACGTTTTGTCCCTTTTCTTTCTTCTTCTACCCAACTGTTAGGTTGCAAAACAAAATCTCCTATGACATGTGCGATTAATAATTTTACGATCAGATCCATCATGATTGAGAACTATTTTTTATATAAAATTCATTCATGTTCATGATTTCTTCGTACCCACCTCTTTTGAAAGCCTCGCTTATGTTACTTTGTGATTTATTAAGAAGTTTTGCTAAGTCTTTTTGATTCTTTTTAGGATTTTCTATTGCGGCTTTGATTACTTTAGAAACTACACTGCTCCAATTGTCTGTAGTCAAAAGCGATAGTTTAAACATGATATTTAAAGATTCGTCTAGATTTTTATTGCCTGATTTTATTGCTAGTGAATACTTTTTCAATTCTTCAAAGCATTCACCTGAATTTACAAACGCACTGCCGTTCGATTCGGTTATTTTTGAGGAATAATATTTTTCTTCTCCTATACCTATCGCCATTCTAACGTCATATAATTTTGTTTGTTTGATTGTTGATTTAATATGAAGTGCTGCGAGCAATGCTTTTTCAAGGTCTAGTGACAATTGAAAGCTATCTCCTCTATAAATCTCCCAGTTTTTTGGTTCACTACCATATTGATTAAGAGTATCCTTTAGTTGGTATATCCAACTTTCGATTTCTCCTTTCCTTGAGTTAATTATATCACCCGTTATAACAGCTATCATCTTTTTGTTTTTTTTCAAATATATCGGTCTTAAGGCAGATATATTGGTTCTCAAAAAAATTAAACTTAGTATGGAATCAGGGGGGCAATGAAATACAACGTAGATGTATCAATCGTACGACCAGTAGGAACGAAGTGTTTGAGAAAACTATCAGAATCAGATAGAGGGTAAAGAGTATTCCTTCAATACCCCAACGCCATAGTCTCAGCCCGTGGATCTACCCCCAGCATGTAGTCATTACTTGTCTTTATAGCAGCCCCAACTCCGGCCGCAATCCCCCATCGCTCTTTGAGCTTTACGTTATATCTTAATTGCTTTAGGCCTTCTACAGCCGTGTTATTCATATTCTCTTATACTTCTATGGTAGCAGATGATATATCATGTGGAGAGAATGAACCTGAAAATCCCAATGTTCTAAAGGATCGGCTGTATCGAGAGTGCTGACGAAGGAGGCATTCCCTGATCACAGCATGTGTGTGCCTGGCATGCGTGTTTACATCTCTATAAAGATAGGGATAAATCTAAATAGTGAAAGTCTCTTATGGGCTTGGGTGATTCCAAGAACCATTAGTAAGTCGCTGATGAGCGTGCTTGCATTGCAAAAGAGAAGGCAAGAAAAACCGTGAGCTTAGCTCTGAAGGAAGCGAGACTACAAAGGTCGGTACTCAAGCGTGGCTTGCGAATGCAAAAAGTGTGGAATCGGATACAGAGGCTATATAGGGAGGGTAAGGTATCCCATCATGCTAACGCCCAAAAGTTGTTAATTCCCTACTTAGTAGATCCGGCAGTGATTGGCTGAAAGATTACACGCTTACCCAGGGAGATCTGGAGTTTGTAAGGGAGACGGAGGTACGCGAGAGTGCCAAAGAGAGCGTATAAGCACCAGAAGTCATAGTACTCGGAGCAACGAGCGAGACAATTAGAAACGGCTCGACGGACTCACAACCGAGATGAGTGAATGATCTCGAAGAGTATCGACATCGTCGATAAATGAAGGAGCCGTGAAACGGGCGGGTGGCAACATTGAATCACGCCCTAATTCGTATAGGAATCTCAAGATAGCTTATACTCAAGCGGGCAGAAAAAAAATGATTGATAGACAAAATTCTACATCCAAAGAATCTTACCAAAGCGTACTACAAGGTAGTAAGCAATGGCGGAGCTGCGGGAGTAGATAAGATGGGAGTAAAGGAATTGAAAAGTTACATTGACGTGCACCGCATATCAATAGGCAGTTCGATTCAAAATTATAATTATCTTCCATCAGCTATCAGAGGAGTAGAAATTCCAAAATCGAATGGGAAGAAACGCCTACTCGGGATTCCCACAGTAATAGATCGCTGGCTGCAGCAAGCTGTCAGTCAGCAGCTCATGCCATTGTTTGAGATTCGTTTTTCAAATAACAGTTATGGGTTTCGTCCGAAGAAGAATTTGCAACAAGCAGTACAGCAATCCTTGGAGTATATCAATGATGGCTATCAAGATATTGTAGATATTGATTTGCGAGGCTTCTTTGACGAGGTGAGCCATGTGCGACTATTACAATTGCTCTATGACAAAGTGAGGTGTGCAGCTACAATGCGATTAATACGCAAGCGGCTAAGAGCTCCAATCTTAATAGAAGGCAAACTTAAACGTCGTCGCAAGGGAGTACCGTAAGGCAGTCCTTTGAGTCCATT
The DNA here is from genome assembly GCA_047634015.1 of Saprospiraceae bacterium. Classification (GTDB taxonomy): domain Bacteria; phylum Bacteroidota; class Bacteroidia; order Chitinophagales; family Saprospiraceae; genus JAJRXG01. The sequence continues at coordinate 2,056 of JBLIDB010000311.1, read as the reverse complement.
GTTGTCCAATATATTATTGGATCAATTGGACAAGGAAATAGAAAGACGTGGTTTGAACTATGTACGCTATGCAGATGACTTTAGTATTTATACGAGAAGTAAGATTGCCGCACGCGCAATTGGTAACGCGATTTATCTCTTTCTAAGAGACAAATTAAAATTGCCGATCAATCGTGAGAAGAGCGGCATCAGAAGACCTTCCAGTTTCAAATTACTTAGTTACGGATTCGTTCCCACTTATAAGAAAGGAGAGCGAGGCACCTATCAACTTGTCGTTAAGAAGAGTAGCTGGGATTCATTTAAGCGGAAGCTCAAGCGAATCACCAAGAAGACGTTAGGGTACAAATTAGAATATCGATTATCACAACTCAAGCTTGTATGGCAAGGTTGGTTAAACAACTATCGTATAGCAAATATCTATACGAAGCTTAAGAAGTTGGATGAGTGGTTACGTAATCGACTTCGATATTGTATCTGGCATGATTTGAAAAATCCTGTGCGCAAGCGTAAGAACTTCATTCGATTAGGAGTGGAACAAGGCCAAGCATATGCTTGGAGTCGCACTCGTATGGGAGGATGGGCCGTTGCTCAAAGTCCCATGTTGAAAACGACAATTACAATCTCCCGACTTAAACGTCGTGGATATAAATCCATGCTCGACTACTACTACACATTACAAACTTGAGTCCACTCCAGAAAGTCATAATATCGGAAAACGACCCTTTTGGCGATATTTCCATTATTCGAACCTCCCTGATGCTCAGGCATCACCGAGGTTCGAAAAATAAAAATATCATCCAAAATCTTCCATTTTCTGATGATCCTCACTTTTCGGAGTGGGCTCAAACTTCGATTCGATGAACTGCCGAATTTCTACGTATCACCAAATAAATATAGATAAATTAAATCATGCATAACTCAATAGTTTGACATAGGGTGTTTTACGTTGTACGACACAGAATACTCTATGGATTAATTTGTTTTTTACTGCATTTAATACTATTCCTGCTCTTTTACCTTCACTTGTTTTTCGTTTATAATAATTGGCTATATCGGGATCCAACGATCGCACTCATGATGCAATTAGAGAATAAACGCTTCATTTTCTTATTTGCGATATGACTTATTCTGGAGTTTCCTTTGCGAGTTCCTTATTGATTTGGGAAAGGTGCTACTCCGCAATAACATGCGAATCTTATTCCTTCTTTAAAGCGTGTATAGTTTTCAGTTACGGCTATCATATAGGCAGAAGTAATTTCTCCTATCCCTATTACAGACCTCGCCAACTTGTCGTTTTCCGCAACCTTCTTATCACTTTTAATCAATTCTTGAATAGTTTTTTCCAATGCATCAATTTCCTTTTCATAGGTTTGAATTATGCTTACGTTACCTGTTTGCAGGCATTCATAAATATCTTCATCAATAATCCCCTTCTGCTCTTTCAAAGACACTTTTAGTGATTGTCTTTGTCTGACTAAGAAATCTCTTCTTGACAACAGTTTTTTTAGCGTTATTATCAATGGATTAGGGAGCCTTGATGGTTTTATCGAATCTCTTTTTTTAAAAGCGTATTGGCAAATGTCTAGAGAATCAACTTTATCATCCTTGCCCCTTTTTAATCCAAGAGATCTTGATATTTTGAGAGCATTCTCTTCTCTGCAAGGGATATTATTTTCTAATAGCCATGTAAGTAATGATTTAGAATAGACACCAGTATTTTCGAAACATAAGAACCACTGACTTGAAGGGATAGAAGTGATTTTAAGAAGTTGCTTTACAAAATTATTATACCCCGCAATACTATTGGAAAATTGACCAATATAAGTTACAATCCCGTCTTGATGATAAGCAATGTCAATCCCCGCTTTATAAATATCAGAGCCAATAAAAAACAAAAATTTACTCATAATTGAAATTTAAAATTTAGAAGATTAACACTATTACCATTAATAGGCCCTATCGCCTAAATTTCTACATGGTGGATAATCTAAAATAGTTGTGAAGGACTGATTCGGCGGATAAGTCATAAACTTAGTATACGAGATAGTTCACCTCC
>JBLIDB010000310.1:0-4847 GCA_047634015.1 Saprospiraceae bacterium | reverse complement strand
AAATTGGAATATCAAAAGTCTTTTAAAAAAGATGGTTATGTCATCAACCTATAAGCAGACAGTTAATTCCAATAAAGAATTACAATTAGAGGACCCTGAGAACAGGTTGCTCGCCCGAGGTCCACAAGTAAGACTTCCTGCTGAAATGGTTAGAGATCATGCGCTCTCAATCGGTGGGTTGCTAAGCGACAAAGTAGGTGGACCAAGTGTCAAACCATATCAACCAGAAGGATTATGGCTGGAAGTAGCATCGGGGAATCAAAGTCTAAGAAAATATATTCAGGATCACGATGAGGACCTTTATAGAAGGAGTCTTTATACTTTTTGGAAACGTACAGTCCCCCCTCCTTCAATGGCAATCTTTGACGCACCGACACGTGAACAATGCATAGTAACACGTGGAATCACAAGTACTCCAATGCAAGCATTGGTCTTACTCAATGACCCACAATTTATTGAGGCGTCACGCTTACTTGCTATCAGGATGCTAAATGAAGGAGGAGCTACTGTAGAAGAAAGGATAAAATTTGCCTTTAGATTAGCCACTTCAAGAACTCCTGAAAATAATGAGGTTGATATTCTAAACACAATGTTTGATGAAGAACTTGCCCATTTTGAAATGTATCCTGACGCCGCAGAACAACTTTTAAATACTGGCGAATATGGTATAATTGGAAATTATTCCGCAACGGAATTAGCCGCTCATTCAGTTGTCGCAAATGCAATATTAAATGTCACAGAAGCGATCATGAAAGGATAATAATTGTTTAAATTAGAAAATGAAAGACGAAGAGTTTCTTGAGAGATTTACGCCTTTAGAACTAAGCCGTAGGGCGTTTCTTACGAAAGCGGGAGCAGGAGTTGGATTGGCCGCTATGAGTAGTCTATTACCAGGATGCGGGGGTAGTTCTACTGTAGAACAGGCTATAAGGCAAAAATTTCCACATCATGCCGCAAGCGCAAAAAGAATAATCTATTTATTTCAAAGTGGAGGCCCTGCACAAATGGAGCTTTTTGATTATAAGCCCCTTTTAAAAGAGAGAGAAGGAGAAGATCTTCCTGATTCAGTAAGAGGAAATCAAAGATTAACGGGAATGACCTCTGGTCAGAAAGCCTTTCCACTCAAGGGCGCAGAACATGCTTTCAAACAACATGGAAAATCAGGTGCATGGGTAAGTGACCTACTTCCTCATACAGCGAAGATTGTAGACGACCTTTGTTTTGTAAAATCATTACATACCGAAGCCATTAATCACGATCCAGCTATGACTTTTTTTCAAAGTGGATCACAACAGAGCGGGCGCCCAAGTATTGGCGCTTGGCTAAGCTACGGTCTCGGTTCTAGTAATGAAGACTTACCTGCATTCTGCGTATTACTATCTAAAGGATCTGGAAGAGTTGCTGCGGCACAGCCTCTTTCTTCTCGATTATGGGGTACTGGTTTTTTACCTTCCTTACACCAAGGAGTGCAGTTTAGGTCTGGTAAGGACCCGGTATTATATCTGACCAATCCTGAAGGGGTATCACACCACAGTCGCAGGCGTGTTTTAGATCACTTAAAAGATCTAAATAATATTTACAATGCTGAAGTAGACGATCCAGAAGTAGCATCCAGAATCGCGCAGTATGAGATGGCATATCGTATGCAGACGTCAGTACCCGAGGTGATGGATGTTTCCAATGAGCCTGAAGAGGTCTATGAGCTGTACGGTGACGATGCTCGGATACCCGGAACGTATGCCGCAAATTGCCTATTGGCCAGAAAATTAGCAGAGCGAGATGTAAAATTCATTCAACTTTATCATCAAGGATGGGATCATCACAATGATTTACCAGACCACATTGCGAAGCAATGCAAGGACACGGACCAAGCATCTGCGGCTCTTGTTACAGATCTCAAAAGACGTGGCCTTTTAGAAGATACATTAGTAATATGGGGAGGTGAGTTCGGTCGAACGAATTACTCCCAAGGTCTTAATAGAGGAGATCGCTATGGTCGAGATCATCATCCTCGATGCTTTACTGCGTGGATGGCTGGTGGAGGAATAAAGCCTGGTATAACGTATGGGGAGACAGATCCTTTTGGATATAACGTAATCAAAAACCCTGTCCATGTCCATGATTTTCAAGCTACTATTCTTCATACTTTAGGTATCGACCATGAAGCGCTCATATATAAACATCAAGGTAGAAGATATAGGCTAACTGATGTTCACGGAAATATAGTAAAGGATATCCTGGCATAACTTCTTCTATTTATTTGCTCCAGCAGTATTCATGATAACTAAGGGTTTTTCTATGTCTTGGAATAACAGTTTGTAATACTGTATCTTTAGACAATCATGATACGCCTTTTAATAGCCGATGATTATCAAGTCTTATTGGATGGATTCAATTCTATATTTGATTCTATAGAGGATATTACAGTTATTGGAACTGCTCAAAATGGAAAAGAAGTATTAGAAATTTTAAAAACCTCGGCAATAGATGTCATACTTTTAGACATTAATATGCCTGTCTTGAATGGAGTGGAAACATGTAAGAAACTCACCAAACAATATCCTGGTATAAAGGTAATTGCACTTAGCACGTACGATCAACAGAGCTATTTCAAACGCATGATGCAATATGGAGCAAAGGGTTACCTTCTTAAAAATGATGGTGCTGAAACAATAGAAAAAGCAATTAGAATGGTAATCACTGGTGGACGATTTATAAGTCCTCAATTTCAAAATATGCTTAGCTCTATAGACTATCTATCTGGCAAAAAAGCTTCTCTAATGGGGTCTGAAATTGCTCCGAAAGAATTAAAAGTTCTTAATAACATAGCATCCGGACTTACAGATCTCCAAATCGCCGACAAGCTCTTTCTTTCATTTCGCACCGTTAATAGTCATCGCAAGAATCTATTATTAAAATTGGATGCAAAGAATACGGCCGAACTTATAAAAAAAGCCATGGAACGAGGAGTGCTTTAAAGAATTACAAATTGAAATATTTATATAGATCACTCATCATCATCGGAATTATTTCTCTTCCCTTTTCTAATATGCTTAGTCAAGATAATCCCGAATGATCGCTGGGGCCTGAAATGCAAGTCTACCCTACTGGTCTTCTTCCAGGAATTAGAATTGAAAAGAAGCTTACTCCAACTTCAAGCACTAATATTCGTTTCGCACTACAGTTCATTGATCATCGTGATCTTGGTGTACATGATAATGAAGAAGGAAACGGATATGGCTTCTCCCTGGGGTACAGGAAATTCTTTAATGAAACCAATCGCGGCTTTTCACTCTTATTGAGAGCAGATTATTGGAAGAATACAATAGATTGGGCAGATCTAAATCCTCAAATTTCGGGAACTTCAAAGACAACCGTTCTTCAACCTACAGCCTTGCTGGAGTACAATATTCGGAATAAAAGCTCGATAATCATAACACCCTCTTTAGGATTCGGTTACGAATGGAATATCAAAACAATCGGAGCTCCCACTGGGAAAGGAGCCATATTGGTATTGGGTGTATTTATAGGATTCCAACTTTGAAGTTAGATGAGTTGTGCCGTTCCGGATTGCTCTATACTTATAGCACGCTCTAATTAGAATTTTCCCTATATCTTTACAATAATTACATTATCGCGAATGGCAGGGGCAGGAATTCCTGCCCCCGCCCCTCCAGACTTAACGTTCAGCTTAAATCGAGATCGATCTGTAAATCAATCCCTGATGTTCTTTAGCCTTGTCTTGCCAATTTTTATAATAATACATATTCCCAAGGTCATCAGTTTTCTCATTAGCATACCAAATCCTAAAGCCTTCATTCTTTAGTAAGGTGCTTAATTCAAGAGCTTCAGCATTTGTTAAGCTTGGATAGCTTATTCCTAAGCGATACTTCCCCTTTTCAGCTATCCTAATTTCTTTTTCAAATTTGACGCTATCAATAACTTCCAGTCTTTTCTTCGTCTCCAAACATTTTGTATACAAATCAGTATATTTTTCAGAATTTTCTTTCTCACTTTTAAGTAATGCTTCAATCACTTCCTCTTTATCCTCAATCTCCTTCTTTTGGTTCAAAACTCAAATAAACATTACTATGGACAATACTAAGCCCACTAAAATGAGACCTATTAGACTAATATTTTTCGATTTATTATTCATTATGCTCATTTATTTGGTGCATGAATCGATATTTCTTTGATTATGTCAGGATATGTTTTTTTACAAGGAACAAGAGTCCAAAGGCAACCATTGAAACTCCCACGACAAACAAATAAGCTTGAATAGCCTTGATGATAGCCTCAAAACCTTGGGTATAGGCTGCCAAACCAACACCAACTATAAAAAATAAAATGATTAATAATGCTGAAATCTGGATGATCCGTTCACCGAATTTATCAGTTTGCCCTCCAGAATTCTCATCATTCAAAATTGGTATGACATCAAAGATATTAAGGATAGCGTCTATGATCTTCGACATCCCAACCTGCGCATTTTCTTCCGTCATTTCACTTAGATTCAATTTAGATTGAACTGTCTTCAATTATGCCGACAATTTTAGCGTAGCTTGTTAACGAGGATCATCATCTACTCCCTTAAAGTGATCTATTAAGAGAGAAATTGCTTTAGCAATTTTATTATTGGCAATTAATTCTTGGATTTGTTCCTTTACTTCAACAACGGTTTTTTTAGACATATATAGCAGTGATGCCAATAAAGGTACTGATAAAGTAGGTTTTTTGTAGAAATAAGAATTTCTTCAATAAAACCAAAATCAATTGGGTCAAATAATGAAAGGATTGCCATAACATCTGTACATATGCTTTAGATATTTTGTATCGTTAAAATTATC
>JBLIDB010000309.1:0-4862 GCA_047634015.1 Saprospiraceae bacterium | reverse complement strand
GTGGAATCCACAATCCACCAATGTTTCCATAGGCTCAAAAAAAGGAACAAAATCGTATATCGCAGACAAATTAAATGCCAATGGTATGTCATCTCGCGAGCCTTATGGGTCAATATGACTCGAATTGCTGGTAAGAACTTTAAATTTTCAGTTTTTTAATTCTTTTGCACTTGTCGTACATACTGAATGCTTCTACTACAAGATATTATAAAAATGAAATCCAGCACTTTTCAATTTTATAAATTTAGTCCCATGTCAATTTTGACTACTTTCTGGAGTGGACTCAGTATTCCTTTTTAATTCGTTCCATCTCCCGCTTGGCATCGCGCTCACGGATAACCTCTTTTTTATTAAAGGTCTGCTTACCCCTAGCGAGGGCAATTCTCAACTTTGCAAGACCTCTATCTGAGAAGAAAATCTTGTAAGGGACAATGGTCAATCCTTTTTCAGTTACCCTTCTTTCTAATTTATGGAGCTCTCTTTTCTTTAGTAGTAGTTTGCGTTCTCGGCGAGGCTCATGATTATTGATATTCCCATGCGTATATTCTCCTATATACATACTTCGTAAGTAGAGCCCATCACCTTTGAACAAGCAGTAAGCATCGCTCAGATTGCCATTGCCTACTCTGAGCGATTTTACTTCTGTCCCTAGCAACATAAGCCCCGCATCGAATTCTTGCATGAATTCGTATTCAAATTTGGCTTTGCGATTGACTATTTCCTTTGGCTTATTCATGCTATTACAAATGTACAGGAAGTCAATTAAGACAATATGAAGCAATAAAGTTCCTACGGTCTCTTTTTTTCAACTCAAGTAATTAGAGAACTGTCATTGATATACTGCCGTGGCACTCTTGTATTAATATTGGTGAGTATCTCATAGGGTATTGTTCCCGCCCATTCTGCCAGGTTTTCAACTGCTACTGCATTTTCACCTGTACCTCCTATAAGATATACCTTATCCCCATTATATCCACTATCCCATCCTATATCTACCATCATTTGGTCCATACAAATATTTCCTACTACAGGATACTTTTTCCCATGAAGCATGATTTGTGCTTTTCCACTCATGGCCCTCATATATCCATCTCCATAGCCTACAGGTAATGTTATAATCCGAGTTAATTTAGATGTAGACCAATTACTACCATAGCTTACGGGGTGATCTGGTTTTACAACTTTGAAATATACCACTCTCGTTGTCCAAGACAATGCAGGCTGAAGATCTAATGAAGTTTGTTCAGCAATAGAGGCTGAAGGAGAAATTCCATACAACATTATGCCCACACGAGCCATATTATATTTAGCTGATGGAAGACTAACGATTCCAGCACTATTAGAAAGATGGATATACTTTGGGCGCTTTGCATTCGAAGAATATACATCCAAGACCTTATTAAATCTTTCTATTTGTAGCTTGCTATAATGATCATCTCCTTCATCAGCATTGGCCAGGTGAGAGAAGATTCCTTCAATTATAGTGTACTTACATTTAAAACTCGCTTCGATAAGAGAATCGGCATTATAATAATGTATTCCTATTCTCTCCATCCCTGTATCTATCTTGAGATGCACCTTCGCCTCTTTATTCAACTCCCGTGCACAGGCTTCAATCAGATGCAGCTTATCAACTGATGATGCTGTAATAGTGAGGTCGTATTCTAAAAATAAAGGTATCTGGTCCCCGATTATACCACCCATCACCAAGATGGGTGTTTTAATACCAGCTTCTCGAAGCATTATACCTTCTTCCAGATATGCCACTCCAAAATAATCAGCCCCGAGTTTCTCCAGAAATGTAGCTATCCGAATTAAGCCATGTCCATAAGCATTGGCTTTGAGAATACACATCATTTTAGCATCTCCTGTTATTTGGCGTAAGGAGTGAAAATTATGCGCTATCGCAGTAAGGTCAATCGTTACAGAAGTTGGACGCTGCACTCGCTCCGATAATGTAGCTTGGTGTAACACTATTGCTTGATGAATTTCTGATTAAGGCTTCCAGAATTACTTCTTATTTCGAGAATATAAGTTCCTGAGGCAAGTCCCGAAAGATCTTTATTCAAATTATTCTGACCATCTTTAATTTGGATAGATTCCGAATGCAGCACTTTCCCATCTATTGTAATTACACGAAGATTTGCTACTTCCGATTTTTCACTTGAAAAAGTAGCCCAGATGTAATCTCCTGCTGGATTTGGAGTAAGGACCATAGGTCTAATATCATTGAGTATATCTATAGTCGGAGTTGTTCGCGCATTACTTGATACATAAGTCGATGAAACATCACAGACATCTGCCTGACCATTTACTTTAAGACATACAGATCCAGTGATTTCTAGTCTATCAAATATCTCTACATTATCTAAAGACCAACCTTCATACGGCTCTATTTCAAGAAAATCCTGCTGTACATATGCAAAGCGGAATAGAATATCACTTCCATTATAACTTGAGAGATCTACAATACTTGTATTCCATAAAGTATCTACTCCCGTAAATGCTGCTTCTGTACGGGTATATCTGAAGTCATAAGTAATACGATCTTTATATGGTTGTACTAAGAGGTCACTTTCGGGTATTTGTGTCCATGTAACCCCATTATCTTCTGATATTTCAACTTGTCCACCATCGAAACCCAACTGAGCCTCATACCTATTATCAAATCTCAAAATACTATTGTCATCTGTGATTTGAATAGGCCTTGATAATGTGGCATATGCTACTCCTTCTTTTAGGTTGCCTGCGACGCGTAATGAAAATTGGCCTTCAGCTGCGATTGAACTTGAAATCCTCCAATCTTCAACCTCTTGGGTACTTGTGGTAAAATCAAACTCATTCTCTCCCTCAAAATTCTCATATAAATCGAAATTCGGTGGCGACAACCCTTGCGTTCGTAGCGTATAAGAAATGCTTGATAATGACTGGTCTACTGCACTTCCAAATGAAAATGTTATTGTATTCCCGTCTACATCCGCCTGTACATTATCTGTTAATACCTCCCCGAATCTCAGCCCAGGGTCAGCCAAAGAAGGCACTAAATCAGTAATCACCATATCACTGAGTGCTACACTGTTTGTTTCGAACGCTATCGTCACTTCAATCTCATCTCCTACTTCTATAATAGGAGTCGCCGTTCGCGTAATATATGGAACACTCCTACATCCTGTCGGCAATTCAAACCCATCTATATTATCGTATCTCCAATTAGCATTACCTCCGTCAGCATCGACACCCATGCCTCTTCTAGCAAATGCTTGCCAAATAAGGCACTCCCCCTCGTTTAAATAATTCAAAGCATCAGCGGTCAGGATAGCATCGCGAGCTTCTAAGAGAGATGCATTACAAGGCTGGATCTTCATTCCATCCATTACATTTTGAACCGCTCTGAAATTTCCCGATGATCGATCCTCCCATGTGGCATCATAACCATAAGCATCAATATATAGCCAGTACATATCCCAGAGGGCAGTCATCCAGACTTCTCCAACAGGGTGATCTGTAGATGTAGCTCGTATATGGCTCATAGTCTGAGGATTAATAGTCATATCTGTAGAATACTGGTATCGTCTTATCCCTCTTCCATCAACGCCTTCTCCCAATGCGTATGTCCCTACTCCTCTTGGATCGGTAGCCCTATCTTCAGGAGTTCTGGTTAACACCAGACCAAAGAAATCACTCCACCCTTCTCCCATTTGCTCATCGTTGGTAAGGCAATTCGTAGTATTGGCACCTCCGACTAACCTTAATGATATACCATGTCCGTATTCATGAGCGACAATGCCATTATCAAGTGCCGAAGACACTTCTACAGTTTTATCTATGAAAACAGAAACAGATTGGCCTGCTTTTACTGCATCCTTAATAAGTTGACAATCTTCCCTGGCAATGAATATCGCTGGAATCTCAACAAACGCTGCATTTTCCCCTGCCCCCATGGACACAAGAGGTGCATCTAAGAGATTATTACATACTATACATGCTACAGCTCCTGCTTGTTGCACACTGTATACCTTCTCACTAAAATCACATATACCACGATCAACGAGCGCCACCTGTCCATCCAACGCTGAGGGATTCGTAATTGGTTCGCACACATCCCCCAATTCATCCACGGCATCTTGAGCAATGGCAATAGTTCCATTGACTTGGGGCTTGAATGCAGGTCCAAAATTTGAAACTGTACTTGGATACGCATCTCCTATTGAAATAGGATTAGTCACTTCAAATTCACCGCCGATAATCCATCTATACATCTGCATTCGACCATTCGACCCATCCTCTGGTGCGCTAAAATTAGCGTTGCCAGTATCTTCTCCGTCCAAAGTTTCCGCTCGGACAAAATCTTGCCCTCTCCCCCCATTGCCATAATTATTACTCTGAAAATTCCCCGCACTCTCATTGAATCCAAATTTATAAGACCAGTCGTGAATAAAATTATTCCAATAGAATAAATTGGTTGCATCAGCATCTAAATTATCCCGCACACTAGCATCTCTATCAAAAGGGAAATCAAATACTAATTTATCCCCACCATCAGGCTCATCCCCTTCAGATTCGTTATCCGCGGATTGATCATGATAAGTATGTACGTTATTACCTCTTGTTATGGTGAATTCCGCTCCTTGAGCTCTATTGGTATCGTGCCATCCAAATGGCGACGCTTGTTCATCTGCTGGAGAATCTACGAGAGTTCTATCACCATGATTAGGCGATTCTACCGGAACTGGAAATACTCTGTACTGCCCATCTCCAATGTTGAAGTTCATCGTATTATCGGAGGAACTTTCTTTCAATATCTTTTTGCTTTCAGTTTCTGGTGCGTGGCTGTGTTCTTGGTCAAATTGACACGAGATCGT
>JBLIDB010000308.1:0-4980 GCA_047634015.1 Saprospiraceae bacterium | reverse complement strand
ACTTTTTTACAAATATATAAACAGCTGTAAACTAATGTTTTGCAGCTGTTTATTATTCGCTCTATATCAGCACTTTATGAAGAGGCTCTGAATAGCTGAGTCATTGTATTCTTAAATCACTTCATTTCTTTAATGATTGATACTTTGACTGAATTAAAGTAAACAATAGGAGCAAAAGCGGCCGTCCTAATTGCTATGTCCTTTTTCACCGCTACTTATTCATTGGGCATTGCCAAAATTGCGGGCAACACCACTCATAAAGGAAACTAAGAGATATGAAGCAAAACAAGTAAATAGTGTATAGTGCCAATGTACAGAAAGGCTAATTACACTTGGAATAACAACAAACCATAATTTCCAGTCTTTGAAAATTTTACCATCTTTCAATGAGAAAAAACCCATATGAATGTTCATACACACGGCAGGAGCTATAATCGCCACTACAGGCAACCATGAAGGGCTCGAAGCAGCATCCGAAGCATATAATAATATCGCTCCACTTAATATACCAGCCGCCGCTGGACTCGGAAGGCCATTAAAATCCTTCATATAGGAATCCGTATTAAATTTTGCCAATCGATATAAAGCAGATAAAATGTAGAATATTGCGGCTAATAAGGATTCCGTTCCTGGGAATAACGAATAGTACAAGAATGCTGGAGCTACACCAAAACTCACCATGTCAGCTAATGAATCTAGCTGCTGACCTAAATCACTTTTAACATTCAATGCTCTCGCTGTCAATCCATCAAATAGATCTAAAACCATAGCGAGGATAATCAGATATGCACCAATTATTGGATTGCCAATAAGGATCGCCAGAATACCGCAGACGGCATTGCCAAGAGTAATCGTATTGGGTATTCTATTCATAATCTGATTTCAAGCAAGTATTGATACTAAGTATATACTTCTATGTTCAAATATAAGATAGAACGAATAGGATTGGTACACGTAGTATTATTTAAGTGATAAACTTAACAGATTTGATTTGTAAGCTCATCGATATAGGAAGCCAATTACTTTATATTTGTGCCGAAATATATGCTTATGAAATATTTTTTATACCTCTTCTTAATTGTGGCAACCACAATCTCTTGCAATACCAAGACGAATGACTCAAAAACACTTCCTGATGATCCTTGTTTAAGAATTGATCAGACACTAATAGGAAATTTTAGAAGCCCTATTATGGAGGGGACAATGACTTTTTCTGGAGGTGTGAAAGGGACTGTAGATATATCTGGAAACGACTACAATGATATTACTTGCTCCTATACTATCGAGGATTGCATGGGAACAAAGATGAGTATGCTCTGTGATGGAAGTGCTTATCAAGCTGAGTTCGAAATATATAATCGAGATAGTATTCGTGTAGATGCTATGAGCTATGGTAGGGTGAAATAATTATGAATAAATTAGTTCTCTTCTGATTTTCATAAGTTTTAAATATTTAATTCATATTTAGGTATGAGAATCACTATTCTATTTATGCTCATTAGCTCATTATGGGTTGTTCGACTAATGGTGAGATAAGCAAGCCTTCCGATCCAGATAGACCTGTTCTAGAGAACCCTGCTGATTTTATTTGGAAAAATGCCGCAATCTATACTGTAGATAACTCAACTCCATGGGCAAGTGCTATGGCTATCAAAGATGGCAAAATCATATATGTAGGTGATGATGAAGGCGTGGAAGTCTTTCAAGATGCTAATACGTTAGTAGAAGATTTAGAAGGGGCTTTCGTTATGCCTGGAATTCATGATGTTCATATGTATCCTTTGGAAGCAGGATCTCCAATAGGAGGGACCTGTGAACTGGATGGGGCTACTGAAGATATACAAGGCCTATTAAAGAAATTGGAGGATTGTAATCTTCAACCTAATTCTAATGGCTGGATTACGGCTTTTGGTTTTTCTATGTTTGCGCTGCTTAATGAAAATCTGGAAAATTCTCCATTGGAGTATCTTGATGAACTCTATCCTAATATGCCTGTGGTTATAATGGAATTTGAGTGTCCGCAATGTTACTTAAAGAAAATATACTCAGAATCGATTGGTATAATTTGGTGTTTTGACCAATTATGGAGCTGAATTTCAGTCATTAAACAATATAATATTGGTTGAATAAAGCAAATTTTGATGTTTAGGTATGATAGCGGACACTCATATAATGGAACAGACTTCCCATACCATGTGGGTCAATAGTCAAGCGCTGAAAGCGGTAAGTATATCTGCTGCTACTGAAGATCCCCAAGGAGGTCATATTGTGAAATTCGAAGGGGTGCTTCAAGGAATCTTACTTGATAATGCTGGAGATGTTGTGATATTTCAAGCATTAGCCAATAACACCGATATAGAAAATCAGAATTATCAGGGTCTTATAGAATTTGGACTTCCAACCTTAGCAGAAAATGGGATCACTCTATTTGTGAAGGTCGTACTTACTGGAAGCGAAATTATCATAAAATTTGGAAGCGTATTCATGATGAAGGAAAACTAACAGTTCGAGTGGTGCTCGGACTATGGGCTTATCCAGATGATGATCTCCAGACTCTAATTAGTACTATAAAATCCCTTTATAACGAAGGAGATGATATGCTCCGATCACATCAGGTAAAAGTGTATTCTGATGGAATTACAATTAATGCCACTGCCGCTTTGCATGAGGATTATCATGAAAATATTGGATGGCCTTTTTCAAGAGGTTTGAATTATTTTACAAAAAACAATCTGAGTACACTTATGGAATCCCTTGAAACGGAAGGATTCGATTTCCATATTCATGCCATAGGAGATCGTGGTATTTCTGAATCCGTAGATGCAATCCGAAGTGCACGTGAAAAGAATAATGACAATTCTGTAAGACATAGAATTACACATCTTGAGATCGTAAGGGATTCCGATATTCCTCAATTTCAAGAGTTAAATAGCACAGCTGATATGCAAGTTGCTGGCGACTTTACACAGCCAGAACATTGACATGATGTGGATTTTTTAGTAGGGGATGATAGAACGGATAATGTTGTGCCACTTAAAAAGTTCTATGATGCTGCAGCTCGAGTAGTTCTTAGTAGTGATTGGGATGTTAGTGATCTAAATCCTTTTGTAGGTATGCAAAATGCACTTACTCGTGCTCCACAGAATCTTCCAAATATTGAAGAGGCGATACGCTCATATACGATTAATGCCGCTTATGTAATGCGTCAAGAGGATATCGTAGGCTCCTTGGAAGTGGGGAAGTATGCAGATATGATCGTTCTTGATAAAGACATTACAAAAATACCCGCAGGCTCAATTAATACTACTCAAGTAGTAAGGACTTTACTTGCCGGGGAGACTATATATTCTAAATGGAAGTAAGGCAAATGTTTTTATCAGCTGACTTATCAAATTAGAACAATGCGTAGCTGTATTATTTTTATTATAATTCTTTCTTTTGCCCATTCGCTTCATGGTCAATGTGTGGGAACTAATTGTGCAGACATCGTCTGGCATAATGCAGTAATATATACTGTCAATGGTGCGCAGCCAACCGCAGAAGCCTTTGCTATAAAAGAGGGTGCATTAATCTATGTGGGAACGGACGCCGGAGTGGAAGCCTTTATAAAGAGTGATACGAGAGTTGAAGACATGTCTGGTAAATTTATTATGCCAGGAATACATGATGTGCACATGCATCCTCTCGAAGCTGGTTCGCCAATAGGAGGAACATGAGCTCTTGATGGAGACACTGAAAATATTACGACGCTGGTTAATCAACTTAAACCATGTAATCTTCAACCTAATTCTAATGGCTGGATTACGGCTTCAGGACATTCTATGTTTGCCGTTATAAGTGAAAGTCTTCCAAAAGCTCCACGAGAATACCTGGATGATATCTATCCTAATGTACCTTGTAATTATGGAACAAACCTCGCACTCTATGTGAGTGAATTCTAAAGCACTTGCTATTGCAGATATTACTTCAAGTACGCCTGACCCTAATGATGGTCATATCGTAAAGGAAGCAGGAGTTTTCAAGGAATACTATTGGACAACGCAGGTGATGTAGTGATATCAATGGCTTTGGCAAATAATCCAACTATAGAAGAATTAAACTATCAAGGATTGCTCACTTATGGATTGCCAAAGTTGGCAGAAAATGGAATCACGCCTTTCTGCGAAGGGCGGACTTATTGGAAAAAGAATTATCATAACATCTGGAAGCGAATTCATGAAGAAAATAAGTTGACGGCGAGAGCGATGTTAGGTTTTTGGGCATATCCCGATGATAATTTACCAATACTTATCAATGATATAAAGGCATTGAAATTTACTGGAGATGACATGTTACGAGGTAACCAAATAAAAGTGTATTCTGATGGGATTACAATTAATGCCGCTGCAGCTCTTCATGAAGATTATGTAGCGCCTCATTTGGGTTGGCCTTAGAATAAGGGCTTGAATTATTTCAATCAAGCTAATCTGACAACATTGATTACAGGGTTAGAAGTAGAAGGGTTTGATTTTCATATTCATGCCATTGGAGATCGCGGAATTACGGAGTCCGTCGATGCGATCGCCGCCGCAAGAGCTACTAATAATGATAATTCTGTAAGACATCGAATCACCCATTTAGAGATTGTTAGAAAATCAGATATAGATAGATTTGATGATTTTAATATAACTGCTGATATGCAAGTTACTGGCGATTTTACTCAACCAGCGAACTGGAATGAAACCGATTTTCTTTTGGGTTCTGAACGTACAGATAGTATTGTCTCATTAAAAGCATTTTATAAACTGAATGTAGGGAAGCTTACCACTAATTCCCAATTAGCGCAATAATGCCTCTATCGAATAATTTTTCTCCCTGGATTCAACTAATAAATGCAACGTGCACTTGATTGTCCAATATTTTCGCAAAAACTTCATTGGGTGTTTTGTACCCAAACCTCTTTCTTGGTCGGTTATTTAATTTGTTTTGAACTTCAATAAT
>JBLIDB010000307.1:0-4988 GCA_047634015.1 Saprospiraceae bacterium | reverse complement strand
CTAAACCAAAAATAAAGGACATGATCTATCTTACGCAAAGCATTCACAGAAATGCTCAAATATATCCTAACCTTCCCGCTACCGTTAATGGTGACAGAACACATACTTGGAAAGAACTAAAAGATAGAATTGCAAGATTAGCCGGAGGTTTAAAAAAAATGAATATTCAAGATAATGATAGAATTGCCATTCTATCATTAAACTCTGATCGGTATCTAGAATATTATTATGCAATTCCGTGGGCAGGATGTTCTGTTGTTCCACTCAATATCAGATGGTCAGCCAAAGAGAATAGTTATTCAATTACTGACGCGGGAGCAAAAATATTATTCGTTGATGACACCTTTGCTCCTATGGTTTCTGCTCTAAAGGCAGATGGAGTTGAGCTCTCTCATGTTATATACATGGGTGACAAAGAGTGTCCAGAAGGTATGGAAGATTACGAAGAGCTCATTGAATCTAATAACCCCGCTGAAGATGCAGAACGTCATAATGATGATCTTGCAGGAATATTCTATACAGGTGGTACAACTGGCTTTCCAAAAGGGGTTATGCTAACGCATACAAGTATTTGGGCAAGTTCTGCAAGTACTGTTGCTGTTATTGCAATGAAGCCAAGTTCAAGATACTTACATGCAGCACCAATGTTCCATTTAGCAGATGAAGCAATGCTTCAATGTGCTGTTATGATAGGAGCCACTAATCACTTCATACCGTCGTTCACTCCAGCTGGAGTCACAAATACTATTGCTGCTCAAAAGATCACCCATGTATTGCTTGTACCAGTTATGATACAAATGACAGTGGCAGAACTAAAATCTAAATCTTGTGATCAGAGCTCACTTGAGTATGTTATATATGGGGCCTCTCCAATAAGTGAGGCATCCCTCATAGATGCAATGACTGCTTGGCCATCTGTGAAATTCGCACAAGGTTATGGTCAAACTGAATTGTCTCCTATAGCTACCATTCTTACCTGGGAATATCATACTACATCGGGTCCTAATTCAGGATATTTAAAATCTGCTGGAAAGGCTATAGCTTGTACAGAAGTGAGAATTGTAGACAAAGAAGGAAAAGAAGTTGATCGAAAAGAGATTGGTGAAATTGCTGTAAAAGGGGCTAATGCTATGCAAGGGTATTGGAATAAGCCAGAAGAAACTGCCAAGTCTATGAGGAATGGTTGGATACATACGGGAGATGCTGGATATATGGATGATGAAGGATTTGTATTTCTCGTAGATCGTGTAAAAGATATGATCGTCTCTGGAGGTGAAAATGTATACTCAGCGGAGACTGAGAATGCCATAATGAATCACCCTGCCATCGCACAAGCTGTAGTTATAGGGATTCCAAATGAGAAATGGGGAGAACAAGTCCATGCAGAGGTTATCCTTCATGATGGTATGGTAGCAAGCGCTGATGATATTATAGCAGAATGTGCGAAACACATTGCTAATTACAAATGTCCACGCAGTGTAATAATCAGAACAGAGCCCTTTCCTATGTCGGGAGCCGGCAAACTTCTAAAGAAAGATGTTCGTGCTCCATATTGGGAAGGCAAGACAAGGATGATAGGATAGCGGTTTTGTTATCTTTAGGTTTTCATAAATAAGTACGATGATGAATTATTGTAAGCATACAATTGCGGGATCATTTCTATTTCTAATTTTCTTCATCGCTTGCGAGCAAAACTCAATGCCCAAGATTGAAGTAACTTCGAGTAGCAGTGATCGCCAGTTCTATCAATTAAAGACATATAATCTTGATAACGAAGAACAAGTAAAAGTAACAGACACATATCTGCAAAATGCATATATGCCTACTATGAAGAGATTAGGCATTAGTCCTATAGGTGTATTCAAACCAAAGTTGAATGATGGAGATACAAGTCATAAGATCTTACTCCTTATACCTTTCAATTCATTGGATCAAGTACAAGAGATTGAGGATGCATTAGTTGCGGATAGTGAACATCAGCGTCTTGGATCAAGTTATATAGATGCTGCTTATGATGCTCCTACATTTAAAAGAATCGAATCAGTTCTTATGCGTTCATTTGTGGATATGCCAGAGATGAAGCCTTCACCACTTAGGGGAAATCGTTCAGAAAGAATTTATGAGTTACGAAGCTACGAGTCTTCTACAGAAGCTATTTATCGAAATAAAGTCGAAATGTTCAACGCTGGTGGTGAAGTAACTTTATTTGATCGAATCGGATCAAATGCGGTATTCTATGGAGAAGTTATCTCAGGCCCGAAGATGCCTAACCTAATGTATATGACTACTTATGAGAATCAAGAAAGTCGGGATGCGCATTGGAAAACATTCGTGGACTCTCCAGAGTGGGCAGCACTTAAAGTGAGGCCGGAGTATCAAAATAATGTCTCGCTTAACGAAAAAACTTTTCTTTATCCTACTTCCTATTCGGATTATTAGAAATATAGATTCAACTGTAAGTCTCATGAACTTATTTAACACGATAACGTGGGGGCGCGAATATGGATTCTTTTTTCTCTTCGGTGCATTATTGAATAATTCATGTACTACTTCCTCTAATTCAAAAATGGTAATTAATCATTCTATAATCAATCTCGATTGGTTATTAGGTGATTGGATTCGGACCAATGATGAGGAAGGGAGCACTACTTATGAAATCTGGAATAAAAATAGTGATATGCTATACACTGGTATAGGAGTATCTATAGCAAGTAACGGAGACACAATATTCCGAGAAGATCTAAAAATCATCTCGATGAATGATCACTGGGTATTTGAGGTCAGTGGTGTTAACGAGTCTCCAACCCCATTTACGTTTCAAGAAACTGAAGCGCAAAGTTTCTCTGTTTATAATCGTAAAAATGAGTTTCCAAAATTCATAAAATATTGGAGAGATGGAAGTCAGCTAAAGGCTAAAGTCTACAATGACAATAGCAATTTCATTGATTTCTCATTCAATAAAAGAGATAATTAATTGAAATCACTCTTAACTGAAATCTCCAATTGCCAGACTTGCTCCCAATTTTTAGAACATTGTGTAAGACCTGTAATGGCGGCACATAAGTAAAGTAAGATTATCATCATAGGCCAAGCTCCAGGCATCAAAGTTCACAATAGTGGTGTCCCTTGGGAAGCTAAAAGTGGAGACAACCTAAGAGAATGGATGGGAATAGATAAAGATACATTTTACAATCCGATGGAAATCGCTATCATTCCCATCGGGTTCTGCTATCCAGATAAAGGTAAGTCTGGAGATCTCCCTCCACGCCCAGAATGTGCCCCCCAATGGCACCCAAGACTCTTGGCAAAATTAGAAAACATCCAACTCACTATTCTAATTGGAAAATACGCCCAAGATTACTATCTAAAAGAAGGCAAGAAAAAGACGCTAACGGAAACGGTACGTAATCATATGGAGTATCAACCTACAACTTTCGTTCTCCCTCATCCTTCACCCCGCAATAACATCTGGATGGCGCGGAATCCTTGGTTTCGCAGTGAAGTCTTACCTGCGTTGAAGGAGATAGTGAAAGCTATTTTATAAATAGAATTTAAAAATAAATCCTTATTGGTTCCTTAGAAATCAGGAAACAAAATTAGCTTTCTTAGTCGTTATATGCTCCGCAGGCATGCACAGATAGAAAAAAAAATTGCAATGGGAGCCTCCAACTTTAAAAGGCAAAACACTATTTATACATTAATGGAATCATCCAATGTTTTCGAACAGCCATTGTTCTAAGTACTACAATGATAATACTTGTAGAAAGGTAGATATAATCAGTCTGCATTCCTATTTCTAAAAAGATCAAGTAGAGTAAGCCACCCAAAATGCTTAAACTTGCATATACCTCTTTATGAAATATCAACGGAATCTCAGCTGATAAAACATCTCGTAACACACCTCCAAAAGAAGCGCTAAGGATTCCTAATAAAATACAAATAATTGGATGTAATTGATATTCGAGTCCTAATTCCACACCTGTAATGGTAAATACCCCCCCAAACCTATCGCATCGAATAAAAACATAGTCCTTCGGAAATATCCCAACCATTTTCGAAAGAGTAATGTGACAATGACAGCAGATAAAATAATATAGGAATAGTTGATATCAGTCATCCAACCGACCGGAGTCCTTCCTATAAGCATATCTCTAAGCATTCCCCCCCCCTACAGCGGTTACAATCGCTAAGATTAGCACTCCAAAGGGATCAAAGCGCTTATTCGTGGCTGCTAATGCTCCAGAAATTGCAAATACGAAAGTACCTATGTAATCCAAAAGGAGAAATAATAGTCATATCACAATTGTAGTGATGATCATTAAACCGAAGTAATCTTATGCACCCCATTTTTGGAATTAAGGAATAGTGAAAAAACAGCTTCCCCCTTTGGGAGGTCTCTTTCTTCCTCCGACATCGTTAAAAGTACTCTCCATGGCTATGCCTGCCTTTCTCGCCTTGCTGGAGAAAAAAATAGTCTCCCCAAAACATGGCAGCTTATATCTTTACCGTTCCTATGGCTATTCTTTATCTAATAATAGATATAATTCATCCATAATATGTGATTGCTTAGCTCTTCATTCTTACTTAGTGGGTCTAAATACAAGTTCAGAATTATGACACACGAAATCAGAGAGAAGGCAAGAAAAAAAGTCCGATCGATTAAGAGACTTTATATCCATTGTGCACTATTTGCAATAATGAGTGTATTCTTTTTTGCTCTGAATGTATTAACAGATCCATTTGACATGTGGTTCTTTTTTCCCATTTTACCTTGGTCTGCTATTGTGGCCTTTCATTTCGTGTTGGTGAAGGGTATACCTGGATCCAAAATTCTTTCTAAAGAATGGGAAGAAGAAGAATTAGAAAGGCAGATGGACCTGTTGCAAGAACAAACACCTTATAGTACAGATCGATTTCTTCCTTATAGCGAACTGAACGAACTTGAAACGCTTAAGCTTCGTAAATTACAAAGCGAGACTCATGGAAAT
>JBLIDB010000306.1:0-4999 GCA_047634015.1 Saprospiraceae bacterium | reverse complement strand
CGCTTCCCTAATTGTATAGATAGGCTCTTAAACATATCCCCCTGTATACTTCTACTACGCTTAAACATGAAAGCAATCTAGAAACTTTTTCTCACTTATTATAAGTATATGACATATGATTGATTAGGGACTTTTCGGAGTGGGCTCAAGGTTTAGGCTTTAGTTCAATATTATAAACTCCAGCGATTACCAACATTTGATAGGGGTTTGCATCCATCATATTCTTGAGGAATTGGGTCGTAACTCAGGACTTTTTCTCCGATTTCTTCCGACGTAAAAAAAGCCCAAATTGCCATAGATTTTAATGATTTGTAGAAACTTATGGGTTCTTGGGTTCCTACAGCGCTTCCCCAAACTGCTCCGTTAAAATTCCCTGAATTACGTTCAGCCTTTTTCAAAAAAGCTATTTGGTCAGTCGCACTCAAATTAATAAAACTTTTACCATAATCTGATTTGCAATCCGTATTGAACTGCGCAATTTTGGTTTTGAATTCTTTTTGTTGATTGGCATCATATGTCTTGGCGATCAATCTGTCAATGAACATATCAACTTTTACATCTAATGCCCCAGGTGTTGTTGTACTAGGTAAAATCAGATCAACAAATTTTGAAACAAAAGCTGCTTCGTCACTACTCAAACTCATTGGTTGCCAGGCCAACCCAGATTCCGCTTGACAAGATTGTAATAATGAAAGAAGTGAAGGGATTACTATTGCTCCGCTTGCGACCAAACCAGTATTAAGTATCGCTTTTCTTCTGTCCATAATTTATAAGTTATTTTTTTTCAATTCAGATACTGCGTGATTCGCAGCGCGGGCTGTAATTGCCATATAAGTTAATGAAGGGTTTACACAAGAAGAAGAAGTCATACAGGCGCCATCTGTTACAAAAACATTCTTAGCGGCATGTACTTGATTTGTTTCATTAAGAAATGAAGTCTTAGGGTCACGTCCCATTCTAGCGGTTCCCATTTCGTGAATCCCAAATCCCATTTCATGGTCATTGTCGAAACCAACAACATTTTTCAATCCTGCTTTATTCAACATTTCTACCGCATCTATTTGAATCTGTTTGTTCAAAGCTTTTTCATTCTCTTTGAATTCCGCATCAATGGAAAGTGTTGGTAGCCCCCATTTATCCAAATTATTTGAATCTAAGGACACCTTATTCTCATGATATGGAAGACACTCAGCAAAACCAGTAATAAAAAACTCCCAAGGTCCGGGTTTGAGAATATTATCTTTATAAGCCGCACCAAAGTCTTTTATATTGGCAGCGGCTTGATTACCCCCGCGTCCACCGCCACCTTGAAAGCCAAAACCTCTAACAAACTTGTCCGATTTGGTATTCTCATCTATATTGACATAACGAGGTATATAGATACCATTAGGTCTTCTTCCTTTGTAGTACTGATCGTCGAAACCTTCGACATGTCCCATGGCCCCAACTCTATAAGTGTGATCCATCAGGTTATGACCTAACTCTCCGCTATCATTGCCAAACCCATTTTCAAATCTCTTAGACTTAGAGTTCAATAGGATTTGTGTTGTACTTAGACTAGAGGCGTTGCAAAAAATAATTTTTGAAGAATACTCAATCACTTCATTTGTTTCAGAATCTATAATTCTAACACCCGTCGCTTTTCCTTTTTTGTCATCATAAATAATTGATTGAACAATAGAATATGGGCGAATGGTCATGTTTCCAGTTGCATTTGCCGCAGGCAGCGTAACCGCATTACTACTGAAGTATGCTCCATATGGACAACCTCTACTACAGCGATTACGGTATTGGCACTTCCCTCGACCATTTAAAGGCTCCGTAAGATGAGCAACTCTCCCAATGATCATATGCCTTCCAGAAAATTGTTTTTCAATCCTGCTTTTGACATGTTTTTCTACACAATTGAGTTCCATAGGAGGAAGAAAGTAACTATCTGGTAATTGTGGTAGCCCTAAAGCTTCTCCGCTGATACCAGCAAATTTTTCAACGTATTCATACCAAGGGGCGATGTCATTGTACCGAATTGGCCAATCAACCCCATGGCCATCTTTTGCATTAGCTTCAAAGTCAAGATCACTCCACCTATAGGTTTGTTTGCCCCAGATAAGAGATCTTCCACCCATTTGATGTGCCCGCATCCAAAGAAAGGGCTTGACTTCTGTATATGGATTCTCTTCGTCATTGGCATGAAAGTGTTCCGTATCTTTACCGATAAACCCAGATCGAATTCCTTTGTAATGTTTTTTCTTTTCATCTGGAGTCAAGGCTCCACGAAGGTCAGAATCCCAAGGATCGTCGTTCATAGTTGGGTAGTCTTTGACATGCTCGACCATCCTTCCTCGCTCAAGAACTAATGTTTTAAGTCCTTTCTCACAAAGCTCCTTGGCTGCCCAGCCACCGCTAATTCCAGAACCAATGACTATGGCATCATAGGTCATTTCTTTTTTAGCATCTATATTGAAATTTGCCATCTACTATTCACTTTTAGAAAAGCAATATAGGGATTTAGTACGGCATAGAAGACGATAAAATTTTAACGGAGCTATGCAATCTGTTTACTTACGGCAAGGAAATTCTGGCATTTATACTTAATCGTAAACATGAAATTATATTCTCTTTATTTGAACATTTTAAAAAGCTGACTATATTAGAAGTAAAGAAAATTGTATGATTGAGGAATCTCAATAAAGATAATTGCAACCTCCAATTTTTATGACGCTTTCCCAATTCGAGGGTACTCTTCTCTTCTTTGCCATCGCCAGAGGTGGTTAATTCTATTTTGTCAGCGGCGCGTAGTAAGAAAGTAGTTTTAAGAGCTCACCTGAAGGCTTTACGCCTGTGACATTGACTTCTTGAATCATATTGCCCTTCTCAAGATTGCTTTTAGAGGTAGGGCCATTTTCAACAAGATCTTCCACAAGTGTATCTGCTGATTCAGAAGAGGAAAATGTGTGCCCCTGCTTGGAATTTAAATTGCTTGGGCTATTTTTACAGCATTCATCATAAGAAGAATTTTGAGCATTCCGCTCATTGCTGAAGCAACGGGCATCCTCAATCACTTCTATAATATTCGGAAATGGTAAATCGACGTAACGCACTTAAATCTCTTTCAGCCATAGGAGCTGCAACAATTGGAAGCGGTCTACTCGCACATTCCGATTTGAAAGAATTAAATTTAGATCTCTCAAACAAGACTATCTTATTTCAAGGAGACTCTATAACAGATGCAGGTAGGGATAAAGCAAGATACTATCCGAATCAAGGAGGCGGAATGGGAGAAGGCTATGTAAGGCATATCGTAACGGAGCTCTTGGGACGAAATCCTACATCAGACTTAAAAGTCTATAACCGTGGCATTAGCGGTAACAAGGTCTTTCAATTGAAGAATAGGTGGGAAGATGATTGTTTGCAATTGAAGCCTGATGTCTTGAGCATTATGATAGGTGTCAATGACTTTTGGCACACTTTAAGTCATAATTATAAAGGTACAGCAGCCACTTACGAAAAGAACCTGGATGAATTGATTCGACTTACCAAAGAGGAATTACCAGCGGTGCAATTGATAATAGGAGAGCCATTTGTTTGTCATGAAGGAACAGCAATAGCTACGGATAAATGGAAAGGTAGTTTTGAAAAATACCAGCAAGCGTGCCGACGTGTATCAGATGAGCATAGTGCTATTTGGGTGCCGTATCAATCTGTATTTGACAAAGCGCTGAAAGTCGCTCCTACATCATATTGGTGTCCTGACGGTGTACATCCATCGATGGCAGGGAATTATCTAATGGCACAAGCTTGGCTTTCTGCATTTTCTCAGATTTGAGACAATTGTCTAACTTGAGTCCCTTACGATCAGAGAAGAGGAAAGAATATTCTTGTAAGCATATGCAGGATCATCGATTATTTTAATCATCTGTTCCTTAGCAATGCGTCCTAATTCGAACCCGTCCTGCGCAACAGTAGTAAGCTTAGGATGAAGAATATCCGAAAGATCAGAATTACTATATCCAACTACCGATATATCATCAGGGATATTTAGGCCGTACGCAGAAGCATACTGATATATACCAGCGGCTAAGTGGTCAGTTATTGTAAAAATTGCAGTGGGAGGTTGCTTGAGCCTAAAGAGCTGTTCACAAGCAACAAATGCTTCCTCTCTACATGCATTTGGACAAGTAATTATTAGACTATCATCAAAGTCAATATTATGCATTGACAGACTTTTTTTATATCCGGCTAGTCGATCTTTAGAAACGGTGCACTCATCGGCACCCTTGAAAAGTGCAATGCGCTTATGCCCTTTAGAAACAAGATGATCTATTGCCACTTCAGCACCATGAAAAGAATCATGGCGTAGAAAACTCCCTTCATATGTTTCGAATGTGCGACCCACAAGGATATGGGGAATATGAGCTTCTTGGAGAAGGTGGATGTTTCGTTTAGACGCATCATGCTTTGTAGGTATTAAGATAATACCGCCCACAAAGTGATCTACAAATCGATTGATGATTTTGCGCTCCATTTCTGGATTATGCCGGCTTTCGCCTATCATGATAAGATATTCCGCATCTACGGAACTTGTAATACCTTTAATAATAGTCGATAAAAAATAATGGTCTACTTCTGGTATGATGGCTCCTATTACTTTGTTAGAGGACTTTTGACGGAGTGATCTGGCCAGCGTATTGGGTTTATAATCAAGCATCTTGGCTACATCCCATACTTTTTTCCGCATTTCCTTGCTGATGTCTTCTTTATTATTCAGCGCACGCGACACAGTCGTTGTTGAGACATTTAAAGCGATGGCGATATCTTTGAGAGTGGGACGCTTCTTCAACATATGCCGACAAGTTATTAACATTAACGATTCCGTAATCGATAATGCAATTATGTTTTTAAAAAAACAGCATTTAACAATTCCTTAAAGTTCATTGTATTTCTTAAGTTTGGCAGTGGCTGTGGAAATGTCTCCAAAGTCAAGAAAATTTTTATATAA
>JBLIDB010000305.1:0-5178 GCA_047634015.1 Saprospiraceae bacterium | reverse complement strand
TCTTCATGTCCTTCATCTAGGATAAAAGAGGTGATCGCAGCAATTTCAATATCTGATAGAAATGTAAATACTGGCATTTGTCCTTTACCATTGGTCAGAATGTTTCTAATGTAATCTTATATAGTATCTCTTTCCAGGTTTTTCAAATGACGGAGATCTGGATTTTCTTGATTAGAATCAGAAGAAGATTTATGGCAACTTGCACAGTACCCTTTAAATATTTTATTTCCAAAATCAAATAAGCTCAATTCTGTGTCAGTTTTTGCTGAAACCATAGAGATCCATTCCGCCTCATTGCTACAATTAACATAAAGCATCCTATTTATCGGATCATATGAAGCCCCCAATCTGTACCGCCGTTAAATTGTGGTAGCGTCAATGTAGGCTCTAATCCGGGAGCTTGAAAAATATTCTTGGAAATCATTTTGGATATTTTTTGGATGGCAAAATCTTGACTGGAATCTGAAAGATTGTTCGCCTCATTTGCTGTTAGTCTTTGCTGCCCATATCGTAATCCTACAAGTGGAAAAGGTTGTGTCAATGAAGATTTTTCTCCGGGTACAATACGCTGAGGTACACTTTCTTCAGTTATAGGAAAAATTGGTAAGCCTGTCATTCTATCAAGCACCAAAAGATGTCCCATTTTCGTTGGTTGCGCAACCGCATCTATGAGTCCACTCCAGAAAGTCATAATATCGGGAAACGGCCCTTTTGGCGATATTTCCATTATTTCTCAACTCCCTGATACTGAGGCATCACCGAGGTTCGAAAATAAAAAAACAAAAATATCATCCGAAATCTTCCATTTTCTAATGATCCTCACTTTCCGGAGTGGGCTCATCAATTTTCCACCCTTTTTGACTTGTACAAGATTTGGGGGACAAGGAATATCATAATCCCAAACATCGTGATGGACCGCCTGATAATGCCAGATTCTTTCACCATTTTCAGCATTGAGTGCAAGGATGCAGTTGGCAAATAAATTGTCTCCTTCTCGATCTCCTCCCCAGACATCATAGGATGGTGAGCCCGTTCCACAAAAGACAATCCCCTTTTCTTCATCCAGGGTAAATCCACCCCAACTGTTGGCGCCTCCTGAAGATTTATAGGCTTCCGAAGGCCATGTATCATATCCATATTCTCGGGGTTGAGGAATGGTATGAAAGATCCACTTCATGGTTCCGCTTTTAAGATCATAAGCTCTGATGTGACCGGGTGCTGCCGGAGCAGGGCCTTCAAGGACCCTGGAACCAAGAATATAAAGGTCCTTATAAACTACACCCGGTGAAGTGGCGGTAACATATAATCCACCAATATCTCTTCCAAGACCTTTTGTTAAATCTACCTGGCCTTCATTTCCAAAGGAGAGAATTGGTTTACCGGTAGTTGCATCCAAACAATACAAATCTGAATTTGCAACATAGAAGATGCGTTCACCCTCTTCGTCTGAATGATACGCCAATCCTCTATTGGTACCCGATCTTTTTAATCCATTAAATGGATCAAATTTCCAGATCTCTTTACCCGAATTGGCCTCTAAAGCAAAAACGTTTAAGAAAGGAGTTATCAAATACATTCTTTTGTTAATGATAATGGGATTGCATTGAATATCTGTTTTTTTAGTGTTGCTGTGATCCTCTGAATGATATACCCATGCTACTTTGAGTAGGTTTACATTTGATCGATTGATTTGCGAAAGGGAACTGTATTTAGAGGCTGAATTGTCTAAACCATACATAGGCCATTCAACATCCATTTCAGAATCAGAAGTAGGAGAACATCCAACGAGTAGTAAGAATAAAAAAGAAAAGTAGTTGGCTTTCAAACTGAAACCTTCCTTTCGGACAGGCAGATAGCTGGCTGTCAATGAGTTGCTTGTATATATTTTGTTTCGTTCTTAAATGACTTCTACTGTTTCAATCAAGAATATAGAGAATGTTAGATATTTAATTTTAGGATTAAGGCAAAATATAATTAATAAGTCAGCACGATTAGCTGTGGATGAACCACAATTGCGTTCCTCTCTTAACCTTCTTTCATTTTTTTTACTGAAAAGCAGGCTATATCGATAGAATCGTCAAAAAAAATGGCTCGCGAAATGAGGGAATGATTTTAAGCTTTTCTAAGTAATTCGTTATATAGCTACTAATTCCTTTGAGCGCTTATCTTCGCACCTTATATGGTATATCAAGAGGTCGTAGTAAAGAACAGTAGGATTGCTAACATACAACGCAAACATCCGTGGATATTCTCAGGAGGGATTATTTCTCATTCAGATTGTGAAGATGGAGATCTCGTAGAAGTGTCTTCGCAGTCAGGAGATTTTCTTGCGATGGGATACTTTCAGCATGGAAGTATCATGGTGCGCATCCTTTCCTTTGAGAAAGAGGCAATAGATCAAGAATTTTGGGATCGCAAGATTCAGGATGCTGTAAATCTTAGAAAGGACATTAACCTTCCTAACCAAAGTACTAATGTTTATAGATTAGTTCATGGAGAAGGGGATGGGCTCTCAGGTTTAGTTATTGATGTTTATAATAATGTAGCCGTTATACAATGCCATTCCGTGGGGATGCATTTATTGCGCCAAAATATTGCCAATGCCCTTATTGCCAACTTGGAAGAAAGTATTGAGACGATATATGTAAAAAGTGGGAATACGCTTCCACGAGATTACGCCGCTAATAATCCCGATGAATTTCTTAAAGGTAGAGCTGTAGAAGTGGAAGTAAAGGAATATGATTCGAGCTTTAATATTGATATAGTGAATGGGCAGAAAACCGGATTCTTTATCGATCAGAGGGAGAATAGAAAACTACTTCAACAATACATCAAGGATAAGAGTGTTCTGAATCTCTTTAGTTATACAGGGGGCTTTTCTATTTATGCGTTGAATGGCGGAGTCGGATCTGTTACTTCAGTAGATGTGTCTCAGAGGGCTATGGATACTTGTGATCAGAATGTTGCTTTAACAGGACAAGGGGATCTACATACTTCGCTTACAGTGGACGTAAATGAGTATCTCAGCGAAATAGAGTCAAATAAGTATGATGTGATTATAGTTGACCCTCCTGCATTTGCAAAGAGTGCTCGCAAAAGTCATAATGCAATTCAAGCATACAAAAGGTTGAATATTGCTGCTATTAAGAAGATTAAAAAAGGCGGACTGATTTTTACTTTTTCCTGTTCTCAGGTTATCGATACTGTTTTATTTTACAATACGATAACTGCTGCTGCTATAGAAGCGGGAAGAACATGTCAAGTTCTCCATCGCTTATCACAAGGTCCAGATCATCCAGTAAGTATCTTTCACCCTGAAGGGAAATATCTGAAAGGGTTGGTACTTAGGATTACTTAGATCCTAATTAGTTTTGGTGTGATCCACAATGCTATACAGGAATGAATCCATAAGCGGATTCAATCCTGTATAGCAATCCAATTGAATTGAAGAATTAGGACCTTCTTTGTGTTTCTTCGTTGCCAAATTCCCGAGAGCGGACATCAATTTTCTCATTGCCAAAATTATAGGAAACGGTCAATCTTATACTACGGCTACTATAGTTTTGCCCATAAGAATTGAGTACTCCATTGATCTCCGAACTAAGCCGATCCAATCCAGATTGATTAAATATATCATTGACATTTAGACTTATTTGCAATTTGTCATTCAGTAATTTATTTTTAATACCTATGCTTACATTCCATGTCGAATCTACCTTAAAAATGTTACTCTTAGCAGAGGAATTATACCAAGTATTAAGTTGAGTATTCCAGCCTTTACCCATAGTTATATTATGATTATTGGAAAGGTAGTATTGGAATCCATTCTGAGCTAAGGCATCATAATTATTATATGTTGAAGTGTGATTATACATCAGGTAAACCTGATTTTGTATAGACCATCTATTGCTGATATCCAATGAAAATATTTCACCTATTCCGAAATAATTAGCATTATAGAAATTATCTCTTAATGTTGCAAGTACACGATCCTCAGGGTATGGGACAAACAAAGTTCCAAATCCATTTTGCTGCCTATTGAAATAAGCAGTAGTAGTATATTTCCCTTTATAGACATAGTTGAAATTGAAGGTATAGGTATAGGAGGGTTGTATAAATGGATTTCCTTCAAAGTACGCGGTATTCGTCAGATATATTCTGAATGGATTCAAATCTCTAAAACTTGCACGATTTACCCGGCCTCCTATACTAAGGTTATATTGGTGGTCCTTACTTTGGTTGTAACTAAAGTAAGCTGTAGGAAACAATCTTGAGAATCCATTTCTATTTTCTTGATCTAATAAAGCTGAATATCCTACGGAACTGGTACTTTCCAGTCGCATTCCAAGTTTTACATTGCACCTATCAGAAACTTGTTTGGCCCCACTAATATATGCTGCTGAGATATCTTCCTGATATGCGAAAGTATTGGTGAGATTCGGATCCAATATAGATTCACCAGTAATACGATCATAATTGAATATGTCATTGTCAGAATTATTTCGGCTATACTTCAATCCATAGTTCCAATTGATATTTTTCGTCGGATGTTGCATGTCTGCCTTTATACTATAATTTTGAATTTTTTGTGAAGAAATAACGGTTCGTGATCGACTTAATCCTAACGATTGATTTCCTTCCTCAAAAGCTTCAATATCAAATATTGAATTACCTTTCTGTTGATAAATAAAATAGTCAGCGTCAAATGATAGCTGCTTTCCTGTAGTGTCAAGGTTGCTAATCATATGCACGTTTTCGAGATGAGCGTTTCTCTCACGATCATCTATACCACTATTCATAAATGACACTGACGCGTTCTCATTTATCAGATTTAAATTTGTAATCGTTTTTCCATTTACATTGGGGTTGATCTTCGAACCTTGATATTGAACTCCTATCTGATTTTGATCAGTCAAGTTATAGTCATAAGCTAGTCGCCCTCCTATCTGGTCTTCTGTAGAAATATAAATTGAATTCCATTTTTGATCTGCAGTAGGAAAATAAGTTCCTCCGAATTCTGTATTCCAACTTTTTCCTATTCTACCATTGAATGAAATCGAAAGTTCATGTTTGTCACGATTATATTGCAAGCCGTTTCGAAGTGCAGCGTACCCTTTTCTATTTTTCGTATATGCTAAAGTTGTTGTATTCTTCCAACTATTGTTCTTGACTTTTATA
>JBLIDB010000304.1:0-5179 GCA_047634015.1 Saprospiraceae bacterium | reverse complement strand
TCGGGTGGGGTAAAAAAAAATGGAGCGGCATACCCCCCAGCAGCCGCTCCGTAATCTCCAATACTTAATCCCTTAAGCATTTTCAAAAGTTAAAGAACTATCCTACCATCTACACATATCTTGCCAATGGAGCCTACCAAAGAAGGTATTATTCATATTACTTCGTAAATACATGCATAAGGAGTTAATAATCAGATATTAACAAATGAGACTCATTCATATTTGAAAAACATTTATGTTATACCTTCATTTTATATACCTTTTGGGTAGAAACCCGTACTTTTTTTATGTAAAATTAAGAGCTCATTTATATCTTCTTAAAACAGAATAGTATATTGTCCTAATAACACTTGGTATGGGATCAAAGGGAAATAGAATGACAAGTCGCCCGCAATTTGTGAAGGCACTTTTGGATGATGTTTCGGCAATGGAATATATGTTAGAACATGATTGGTTCGAATCAGATATTACTCGTATAGGGGCGGAACAGGAGATTGTTCTCATCGACCAGGAAACCTATAGACCGTCCTTAAAGGGGCCTGAGATATTGGAAAGGGCTAAGCATAACGAATGGCTTGTTGGAGAATTGGCCAGATTTAACCTTGAGCTCAATCTCAAGCCACAAGTATTTCATGGATCTTGCCTTGCGGCGATGGAACAAGAATTAAAGACGAATCTTAAGGAATTGCGTGGTTATCTAAAAGGAGAAAATATTGACTACCTCCTTACTGGTATTCTGCCCACACTACATAAGTATCATTTACATCTCAATAATCTAACACCCAATCCGCGTTATAAGCAATTAATGAAAGCGCTTCACGGAGAGCTTAGGGGTGATAATTTTGAATTGCGTTTGGTGGGAATCGACGAATTACTGGTTCGGCATGACAGTCCATTAATGGAAGCATGTAACACAAGCTTTCAGGTGCACCTACAAGTAGCGCCTCAAGATTTTGTCAAATATTATAATATCGCTCTCGCACTCACAGCTCCCAGTATTAGTCTTGCCGCAAATAGTCCTATTGTTTTTGGTAAGCGACTATGGCATGAAACAAGAATTGCCCTATTTCAACAAGCGATTGATACAAGAAGAACCTTAGACCACATGCGACAGATGAGTCCAAGGGTAACCTTAGGAAGTCGATGGCTGGATAACTCTGTTGTCGAAATATTTAAGGAAGACATAGCCCGATTCAGAACTTTGATTTTAGGAGAGGTCGAGGAGAATAGTATGGTTGCGATAAGCGAGCATAGAGTGCCAAAGCTAAAATGCTTACAGTTACATAATTCTACTGTATATAGATGGAACAGACCTTGCTATGGAATCAGTGATACTGGGAAGCCACATCTAAGAATAGAAAATCGCATATTTCCAGCTGGGCCAACTATCTTAGATGAAATGGCTAATACGGCATTTTGGCTTGGAGCTATGAAAGGAATGGCCCAAGAATATGATGATATTACTAAAGAAATGTCATTCGAAGATGTTCGTGATAATTTTGGGAAATCTGCACGTTTTGGATTGGATTCAAATTTTACTTGGCGTCGAGATCAAAAAGTAAACGCCAAGGATTTAGTATTAGAAGAATTACTGCCATTGGCAAAGATAGGACTCGAATCCATGCAAGTAGATGCCCATGATATAGATCGATATCTCGGGGTCATTCAGGGTAGAATGGAGAAGCAAATGAATGGTGCTAGGTGGATGCTTCGATCTTACACCCGCTTGGCAAAAGATGCCACAAGCACAGATGAAGCACTTACTAATCTTACCGCCGCAATTCATGCCAATCAAAATACCGAAGAAGATAATCCAGGGCATCTTTGGAAGGAACCTGAATTATCGGATCTAAAGAAATATAGACCTGAAGACGTACGTGTATCCGAGCTAATGTCCGTGGATCTATTTACAGCCCAACGAAAAGATCTCGTCAGAATGGTCGAGCGCCTTATGAAGTGGCGGGATATCTCTCATATGCCGGTAGAAGATAAAGAGGGGAATCTGATAGGATTGATTAATGCCGAAACCCTAATGGATAGGCTTATTTTAGAACATCAGAAGGAATATCCCCGCGAGCTTCGTGTAGAGGATGTGATGATCAAGAAGCCGGTTACAATCTCACCACGTGCCAAAGTGAAAAAAGTAATAAAGAAGATGAAAAAGAGCGGTGTAAAGTGTCTTCCTGTTGTAAAAGGTACAGAGTTACTAGGTATTATTACTCAAGCGGATATCCTTAAGGTATTGAATAGGATGAAGAAAGAGGCGGGAGAAGAAAGTAAATAGCTGAATACGAAGGTGGAAGAACAGGGCAAATTATAGCAATCATTGGCGCTATTGGTTCATAATATCCTTTGGCTTCCCAAACTATTATTTTTTGAGTTTAGCTCACTTTTGGAATATCCTGAGGACTTAAAAGATGGCCCAAAATTTAAAGTCCTAAAAAAATTAAACCTGGATAACAAAGTCATAATTAAAATGATTTTATCAATATCGATATATTTGCAGTCTATTGAGGAATATGATTCTTGCTCAATGAACTTAAAATAGTATTATTCATCAAAAACTCTCACTCCATATGGCATTTGATATAGAAATGATCAAGGCACATTACGCTTCATTACCTTCTAAGCTGGCAGCGGCAAGAAAATCATTGGGAAGACCAATGACATTGGCAGAAAAAATCCTTTACTCCCACCTTCATGCAGACTCGCCTTTAACGGAGTACGGAAGAGGAAAAGATTATGTTTTTTTCGCCCCGGATAGAGTTGCTATGCAGGATGCTACGGCTCAAATGGCATTATTGCAATTTATGATGGCTGGAAAGGATAAAGTTGCAGTGCCATCAACAGTGCACTGCGATCACCTGATTCAAGCAAAGATCAATGCAGATGTGGATCTAAAAGGTGCTGTTGATATCAATAGCGAGGTATATGATTTCTTAGAATCTGTTTCAGACAAGTATGGCTGTGGTTTTTGGAAACCTGGTGCAGGAATCATTCATCAGGTGGTATTAGAGAATTATTCTTTTCCTGGAGGGATGATGATAGGTACTGATTCTCATACACCGAATGCTGGAGGATTAGGAATGGTTGCTATTGGTGTCGGGGGTGCTGATGCAGTTGATGTAATGGCAGGCATGGCATGGGAGTTAAAAATGCCGAAACTTATTGGGATTAGACTTAAAGGCAAATTGTCTGGATGGACAAGTGCAAAAGATGTTATACTTAAAGTTGCTGATATTCTTACTGTAAAAGGAGGTACTGGTGCTATAGTTGAATATTTCGGTGATGGTGCTACTGGGATGAGTTGTACTGGAAAAGGTACAATCTGTAATATGGGTGCGGAGATAGGAGCAACAACTTCTACTTTTGGCTACGATGATTCCATGAGTCGTTATCTTCAGGCCACAGATAGGGGTGATATAGCTGCTTTAGCGGATGAAGTACGAGAGCATTTGACAGGAGATCCTGAATGTTACGAAGATCCAACAGCATATTTTGATCAGGTTATTGAGATCGATCTTGATACATTAGAGCCTCTTATTAATGGTCCATTTACACCAGATTTATCAACACCAGTTTCAGAAATGGCAGCAAGAGCCGCTGCTAATGATTGGCCTACAGATTTGGAATATTGTCTGATAGGTTCTTGTACGAATTCTTCTTATGAAGATATCTCCAGAGCAGCATCTATTGCTGAGCAAGCCATAGCAAAGGGGCTCAAGCCTAAATCCCAACTGACGGTAACCCCTGGCTCAGAGCAAGTAAGATTTACAATTGAAAGAGATGGTCTTATTGAGAAGCTTGAAGGAATGGGAGCGTTGGTATTTGCCAATGCTTGTGGTCCTTGTATCGGCCAATGGGACAGAGCAGGAGCTGACAAGAAAGAGAAAAATAGTATCATTCATTCATTCAATAGAAATTTTACTAAGCGTGCTGATGGGAATCCTAATACGCATGCTTTTGTCGCTTCGCCAGAATTAGTTACTGCAATTGCGCTTTCAGGAAAACTGGGCTTTAATCCGATTACGGATACGCTTATTAATGATAAGGGTGAAGAAGTAAGATTGGATCCTCCTACAGGCTACGAATTGCCTCCTGCAGGATTTGATGTTGAGGATGCTGGATTCAATGCACCTGCCGAGGATGGTAGTACCATTAATGTGGTAGTAAGTCCTACATCGGATCGCTTACAGCTTTTAACACCATTTAAGGTGATAGATCAAGATCAAGTTACAAATATGCGTGTTCTAGTAAAAGCGAAAGGTAAATGTACCACGGATCACATCTCTATGGCAGGACCTTGGTTGGCTTATAGAGGGCACCTTGAGAATATTTCTCAGAACTGCTTCATAGGAGCTATTAATGCTTACAATGACAAGGCTAATAGTGTAGCGAATTACGTGGATAGTGATACAACTGCCGAATTTCTTCCTGTACCTACAAGTGGTATAAAATATAGAGACGCTGGAATAGGAACAATCGTATTCGGAGAGGAAAACTATGGAGAAGGTTCTTCAAGAGAGCATGCCGCAATGGAGCCACGTTTTATAGGTGTAAAGGCGGTTGTTGTAAAATCTTTTGCCAGAATCCATGAGACGAATCTTAAGAAGCAAGGAATGTTAGGCTTAACCTTTGCAGATACGACTGATTATGATAAGATACGTCAAGATGATAAGGTGTCTATTCCTGATTTTGGAAGTATGGCTACTGGAGAACATTTGACAATAGTCCTTCATCATTCAGATGGTCAAGAAGAAAGTTTCAAGGTAAATCATACTTATAATCAAGCTCAGATTGACTGGGTTAGAGCTGGTTCAGCTTTGAACAAGATTAGAGAAGAGGCAGGGGTAGCGTAAGTAGATTCTTGTTTCATAAAAATTAAGACGGCCTAAGCACATAGATGTTTAGGTCGTTTTTTTTGTCATCAATCAATCATTAATTAATTGATATTCCTTCGTGAATTTATTCTTATCCTTTCTTCTAAGTATTACCTATTGCGATTGTTTGATCTAATTCTCGAAGGATAGAAAATAAGGTGCTTTTTATATAAAACATTTTGATATAAAATAGTTTATGAATTTCCGCTATCATACCTAAAATTCAAAATGTGCTTAATTCGTATACGTCCGAGCATCTACATCTATAGATTTTCGGTATTAAAATTATTGGGAAAGAG
>JBLIDB010000303.1:0-5206 GCA_047634015.1 Saprospiraceae bacterium | reverse complement strand
CATCAATAAAGCTCACACAGGCGTAGTATCCATGAATCAGTTTTTTGGCATCCTCCTCTTTCATATACCCATCAGATGGCATACTATAATATTTTCTTAATTCTCCCCAATTTGAAAAGGCATAGTCAGGAGACTCGGGTTTCTCTGTTGAAGGAATAGTAAGCTGATTACTATCATACAAATCCCAGTATTTTTTTGGTGCAACAAAAGGTAAATGTGGTTTTACTAATCCTACTGCTAAAAAGAAAGTACTATTTTTTAGGACTTCCATTCTTTCGATTGCATGACTGGTAGTAAGCGCATCATCGTGCATTTCTTCTGGCATGGTTGAATTAAGCCATGCTATCTTTTTGCCCCCTACTTTTGGATAGCAGGTCTGAAGGTTCACCGTGTCACCAGATTGTATTGCCTCCCTTGCCTTGACAATGCTTGCAGGCGTCCAATGCCTGCTACTCCACGACAAAGAATCATTACTATTGCCATGACCGGTATGATATATTTTACCCATACCTTCAGATTGATACCCATATTGCAAAAAATACTGCGAAAGGGTAACCACATCAGGTGCTTTGGTGCGGAAAAATGTTGCAAGATTTGTTATTCCTAAAGCATCTGGTCTCAGGCCTGTCATTAATGTGTTTCGCGATGGGGCGCATACTGCTTGTTGCGTATAGGCCTTGTTAAACAAAATCCCCTCGGAAGCCAACATATCAATATTCGGACTTTTTATATGCTCAGCTCCATAGCAACCTAATTCAGGGCGCAAATCGTCAATTGCAATAAATAAAATGTTGGGTCTGATTTCCTTTTTTTCACTTTTGTTTTGCTTGTCCTGATTGCACCCTAAAATTGAAAGCGCAAATAGCATTACTATTGATGTCCTCATTGTTAATTGTATAACGTTTAAATCCTCTCAAAATCTTGCCTATTGTCAGTTACTATCAATCCTATATTGCATGGGTTTAGGTTCAAAAATTCTATGGGAATTCCTTAGAACCATGCGTTCTGCACATTCCATCACAATTTGATAAATTATTATCCAAATTCCGATTCCATCGAAACAGGTCTTGAGGCAAATGTAATATAGGGTTTTAATGACTTCTTAAAGCCGATTGGTTTGGAAGGGTCAGTTGCTCAACTGAACTTTATTTTATTTTGGAGCTCTTTGGATTTAGACTTTATGAGGATCTTACTAAACAGAATATTGAAGGATATTATTGAATAAATTATATCAAATACAAAATTATGGACTGTCAATATTGTGTTTTATCAAAAGTCTCTGCGATTTAATATTCATCCATCGATATACAAAATTTGTCCAAAATTTGAATTTATACTTAATGAAAATCTCTATATGGTAGTGTATTTCCAAGATATACCTCGACTTTTTATCATGATTTGGGACGCTGAATTATGAAATCCACATATAACACGCAGGGCAGAATATGAAGACAAAATTTAACAATAATGTCAATTCCAATAAATGGTCAGTGCCTTACAAACAGTAGGAAAACGAAGAAAACCATGACGACCTTTATGAATTCTATTGGAACGTTATTGGATTCGAAACGGATGCGATTACAAAAAAGATCTATGTTTCAAGACATTAAGAGGACCAAACCTAATACGGATTCTTAAGAAGGGATAATCCTATATTAGCGTTAATATGAAAAATTTCTTTATCACACTTATTGGGGCTTTCCTTCTTGGATCATGCAATGTCTCTAAAACAAAAACTCCGTTTGTTCATAATGGTCACGCCCATAATGATTATGAACATGAAAGACCACTCTATGATGCATTGCAATATGGCTTCAAAAGTATAGAAGTAGATGTCCATGCTTGGAATGACAAACTGATTGTAGCCCATGATTCGACAGACTTTAGCAGGCTTCCCGATATCATGAGTTTATATATCAATCCTCTTGACAGCTTATTGACACACAAATTAATTGACGAGAAAAATCTACCTATAGTTTTAATGGTAGATCTGAAGACTAATAAAGAAATAGCATTAGATATTTTAGATAGGCTAACTAAGTCCAGAAAAGAGCTGTTCTATAGCAGAGATAAAGACGCTGGGCCTATTCAAATTCTAATTTCTGGGGAACCTTCTCTGGTTGTTTTAGAACAATTAGACAATCCTTGCTTATTTATAGATGGTCGATTCAATCGAGAATATCCAAAGAAATTACGAAGCCAAGTCACTCGAATAAGTGGAAAATTCTTCTCCCTATTCGGCCATGTTAATGGCGAGGAAAGAAATAATCTAATAAACGATTACCTCTCTCAAGCTCACTCAAACAATCAAAAAGTGAGATTCTGGGGCACAAGAGATCATCCAGACACATGGAATGAACTCAGAGCACTCAATGTCGATTGGATAGGCACAGATGATTTAGCAGGATTCTACAATTGGTCCCAGAAGAGCGATTAGGACGAAACCATGCTACATTTACTTCGTCCAGTAATCTATTACGAGAACATCTTTGAGATGCGGTCCTAATACTGCCCCAAATGCTTTATGGTCAGGATGTGGTAAATAAATGGCTCTATCTTCTTCACTTTTAAAAGTGAGAAAGAAGCAGTGTGTAAAACCTTTATCCAGCCCTTCTGGACTGTTATTCAAACCCCATTCATAATCCTGAATTTGTAAAATCTTAGAAGGCAAAGCACTAAAAGCTGCTTCTATTTTTGCAACGTCAGCATCCGATGCTTCTTCTTTAAAAGAGAAAAGCACGACGTGTCTCAATAGTTTTTTAGAAGATTCCATTTTAGTTGTTTTAGCCATTTTCGATTCCTTTTCAGCCGAACAACTCATGAAGCCAATCAACACCAAAGCAAATACAAGTCTAATTATTATTTTCATTTTCAATTAATTTAAGGATGTGCAGCGACCCAAACATCGCCATCAACAAATATCTCTTTTTTCCAGATAGGTACTGTATCTTTCAATGTATCTATTGCATATTGACAAGATTCAAATGCCTTATCTCTATGTGGCGTTGATACAGCTATAATAACTGCTATATCTCCTATACCTAATGAACCCACTCTGTGGTGTATAGATATCGCAAGTGCATTCCATCTTTGAATTATTGTTTCTGCAATTTTAGTCATTTCTTTTATTGCCATTGGTTCATATGCCTCAAACTCTAGCCTCACTACTTCTTTCCCTTTGGTTTGATTCCTTACGGTACCAACGAAAACCACTTGCCCCCCCGCACCGTCTCTTTGGACAAGTTGCCTGCATTTCTCAGTACTTAAAGTAGTATCTGAAATTAAAATATTTATATCGCTCATAATTTCACAAACTATCCGCCACTAACAGGTGGTATGATTACAACTTCATCTCCATCACTTAATAAAAAGTCTTCTTCTCTATACTCTTCGTTTACCGCCATTGAAAAGCGCACTAATTTTTCAAAATTTGGAAACATATCAACAAGCTGTTTTTTTAGCGCTCCGATATTGGGGGCAGTAGTAATCTCCAGTTGCATCTCGCTCTCACCCAAGATTTCTCTTGCTATTCCATATGCTATAAGGTTTAATTTCATTTAATAAGTGCTTAGTGAGTAAAAAGATGTCTTCTTGTCGGAGAAAAATCCAAGATAACTGTAAGCGGCTAATTAAGCAAGTTGAATCCAATAAGAGCTATAAGAAGACATTCAAATCAGCTCCTTTCATCGTAATACTTTACCTTCATACTATGCTATATGATAACCACAACCGCCCAATCCGTTATATGCGACTCGCCGTCACAGACAGGTGCAATCTGCGATGTCATTATTGCATGCCAGAAGAAGGTATCAAATATGTGGATCGTTCAGATCTGCTGTCTTATGAAGAGATGCTTACACTGATTAAGGTAGGAGGAGACATGGGAATCAACAAAGTCCGCATTACCGGTGGAGAGCCTTTTCTGCGAAAGAATTTAATGGGATTCTTAGAACAAATAAGTCTCCTGGACACCATAGATTCTTGGCATATTACTACTAATGGAACATTACAACATGCTCATGTCCCAAGATTGAAAGAACTTGGTATTGGATCGATCAATCTCAGTCTCGACAGCATGAATCGAGAACGATTTCACACCATTACTCGTCGTGATGATTTCTCCAAGGTAATGGAGACAATGAATCTTCTCAAAGTACATGATATAAAGACAAAGATAAACATGGTCGTCATGCGAGATCTCAATGTGGCGGATATAGGAGATATGATCGAGTTGACTAAAGATTGGAATATATCTGTTAGATTCTTAGAGGAGATGCCTTTCAATGGGTCCATGAATGAACAAGGAAAAGAGGTTTTAAATCATATTGAAATTCTTCAACATATTGAGTCGATATATCCGAATCTTACAAGAATCTCTTCTGCTCCATCAAGTACAGCAACTGAATATAGAATTCCAGGATTTCTTGGTAGTATAGGTATTATAGCCTCCTACTCAAGAACCTTCTGCGGCACTTGCGATCGTATAAGAATTACGCCAACAGGCTTATTAAAGACGTGTCTTTATGACCAAGGTGTAATGAATCTTAGGGATTTTATGAGAGCTGGTGCTTCAGAAGTAGAACTTCAAGAGGCGCTTCGTTCGGCATTAGCTCATAGAGCTAAAGATGGAAAAGAAGCAGAAAGCCAACGTTCCAATCTAATCGAAGAATCTATGGCAACTATAGGGGGGTGATTTTCAAGAATCAATTATAAAAACGCTATACAAACTGGAGTTAATATTCCACTTGAGACAATAGGATCAGACAAAGAACCAGTGCGTTGATCCAATTTATAGACTATGATATTATCACTATCTTGATTAGCAATTAATAAAGAAGATCCTGAAGGCTCTATTGCAAAATCTCGTGGTCCCTTACCAAGTGTCTTTGTAGTTGTTATAAACTCTAATTTGCCATTAGGCTGAATTGCATAGGACGCTATATTATTATATCCCGTTCTATTGGAAGCATATAAGAACTTACCATTTGGTGTGATTTTTATCGCTGCCGAATGGCTTATTCCTTTGCTGCCGCCGGATAAAGTACCTATAGTTTGAAGGTGCTTGTATGGCCCAGCTGTTGATTGCCAAATCTCTATAGTTCCATTCAATTCATTCAAAACATAAACATTTGATTTATCGAATGCGATATGCCTTGGACCAGCGCCGGCACTTACTTTTATGTTATGAGTATAAGGCATTAAGCGC
>JBLIDB010000302.1:0-5223 GCA_047634015.1 Saprospiraceae bacterium | reverse complement strand
AACATCCGCTTCAAAGTTGCATTGGTTCAA
The DNA here is from genome assembly GCA_047634015.1 of Saprospiraceae bacterium. GTDB lineage: Bacteria > Bacteroidota > Bacteroidia > Chitinophagales > Saprospiraceae > JAJRXG01. The sequence continues at coordinate 5,193 of JBLIDB010000302.1, read as the reverse complement.
TGAGCCTTAGAGACTGCTATCAATTCTTCTAAGGTTAGAAACTCTCTTTCTACTTCATCTTGTGAGAATGCTTCCACTTGCTCAGATGGATTGTGAGACATCAATCCATCTTTTACAGCTTGTTTCAATGCCGCTCGCAGCTTATTGAAGTAAGAGTACTTAGTATTGAGTGATAGTAGTTTTCCACCTCTGGACTTTGCTTCCTTATCTAAGTAGTCTTTAAATCCTTGAACCCAATCTTTATCTAATCTTTCAAAACTGACTCCCTTGGGAGCATACTCTGATAAGAGTTTGCGAACAGCATTCCAATTTCCATAGTTACCCAGGCTCGCTTTTCTATCTTCTGTCAATAAATTAAAGTACTCTATGAAGCTCCCTTTTGCTTTCTCCTTGTCCTTAAAACCGTAGATATTATTCTGAGCCTCTAAGTGTCTCTTAGCTCTTATGTTCTCTGCTAAGGCTAATATCTTTTTGTTCTCATCTTTTTGAGCTTTAGAAAGAGATCCTTTGGCCGGCTCAGGTGTCAGGTATAATTGGAGGTATTCATACTCTCTCTTTCCTTTGTCATAGTAGTCGAGGTAGAGGCTAATTTTATTTGCCTTCTTTCGCTGTCTTAATGTTACTTTCATTTTCCATCAGTTAAATAAATTGTCGATTTCAGATCGTGCTATAATAGTTCTTCTTCCAAGTTTGGCAGATTTGAGTTGATCACGTTGTATCATTCTTTGTATAGTCCATCTACTTGCACCTAATAATTTAGCGGCTTCCTGTACTGATAAAAACTGCTTTGTAAGTATGTCTGGAGTCTGCACAGTTTGCGGACTTTGCAATCCTTGCACTTGTTGTTTAGTCTCTTCTATTGATCCTTGTATCTTCTCGTCTCGCTTCCTTTTCTTATAAGCTCTCTTAGCACAATTGTCACCACAATACTTAGTTACTGTCGTTCGAGCAATGAACGAATTGCCACAATGTTGGCAGATTTTAGGTATTGAGATTCTTGTGCTCATTAGTTGCTGTATGGTGCTTATTGTGGCTCAATGGTGCTGCATGGTGCATCATTTCGCCAATCTCCCCAGTTGATGCATTTGGGCAACAAATTTGATGCTCTGGCAACAGGTGGGCAACAAATATACGAAATAAAGAGCTATTGGGCAACAAGAAAGAACAAGAAAAATCTTATAAAGTCAACAAAAATAAGGGGTTAGAAAGAAAGAGAAGTTAAACTACTTTCCTATACAAAAACGTCCAAAAATGCTCGCTAATAAATCATCCGTATGTATCTCGCCAGTAATCTCTCCAAGGTGATTCAACGCTTGTCGGATATCCAGTGCTATAAAGTCTCCAGTTAGTCCACTTTGTAATCCATCGAGCACTTTTTGCAGTGCTTCAGCAGAAGCATGGAGGGCTGCGTAATGGCGTGTATTAGAAACGATTGTTTGATCCATGAGGCCAGGATTATCAATCACAGCATTGTAGAGCAAGTCCTTAAGTGCCTCTATGTTCATCTTATTGATGGCAGAAGTTGGAAGGAGGTTTTGGGGGCCAATGAGGTTTTCTTTATAATAATCCTTGGGTTGTGTATATGGATTAAGATCCATCTTATTAGCGATGAATATCGTTTTACTTCCTTTGAGTAATTCATTGGCTTGAAGGAATTCATCGATGTCTTTCCACAGGTCTTCTGGTGTCGTTTTTCTAATATCAAATACATAGATAATTAGCGTAGAGGAAGATATTTTTTCTAAAGTTCTTGCGACTCCGATTTTTTCAATCTCATCTTTAGCTTGACGAATTCCGGCAGTATCGATCAGGCGGTATTGAATGCCCTTGATATTAAGATGTGCTTCGATGGTATCTCTGGTGGTACCTTCGATGGCACTGACGATGGCACGCTCTTCGTTGAGCATGGCATTGAGGAGGGTAGATTTTCCAGCATTCGGTCTTCCAGCAATAACGGTAGCTACTCCATTCTTAATTACATTTCCTAAATGAAATGAATCCAGTAGTCGTCTTATTACCGTATTGATCTGATTGACGAGATTTTCTAATTTGGCTCGATCGGCAAATTCAACATCCTCCTCTCCAAAATCTAATTCTAATTCTATGAGAGCCGCGAAGTCAATCAATTCTTGACGTAAAACCTTGATTTCATCAGAGAATCCGCCTCTCATCTGCTGCATGGCAAGGTGGTGACTTCCCTCAGAATCCGAAGCAATTAGATCCGCTACTGCTTCTGCTTGACTGAGATCTAACTGGCCATTGAGAAATGCGCGCATCGTAAATTCGCCTTTATCTGCTTGTCGCGCACCATTACGAAGGAATAATTGGGTGATTTCATTGATGATATAAGTGGATCCATGACAACTGATTTCAACTACATCTTCCTTAGTGTAGCTCCGAGGAGCGGTAAATATTGTCGCAAGACATTCGTCAATAACGCGTCCAGTTTCATTTTTTATTTTTCCGTAGTGGACCGTATTACCAGCTACTTTAGTGAGATTCTTACCGAAGAAATATTGATCTACGATCGAGATGGCATCAATACCCGAGAGGCGAATCACTCCTATAGCTCCAGCTCCAGGCGGGGTGGAGAGCGCTATGATCGTATCTGATAAATTGTGAGACATATAAAAAATATCTTTTCAAAGAAAACCCAAAATTACGGTTACAAATTCTACGAATACCATAAAAGCATGAACTTGTTCAGAATAATAGGAGATCTGCTTACCCGTCAGCTTAAATAAGTCTCTGACTTGTTTTAGAAAGATTGTCTATTTTGTCGAAATATGGGCAAGTCAAAAGACGAGCATATCTTAATTACTGGAGGTACCGGACTTGTTGGTTCATATCTGCTGAGGACATTAGTCCTCGCTGGATATTCGCGCCTTACAGCCTTACATCGAAAGTCGAGTAATTTTGACTTAATTGAAGAAGAAGTTCGGAAGCAGATTAAATGGGTAGCGTGCGATCTTAGTGATGATTCAAGCTTGGCACAGCTGCTCAGCAATGTTAATATTGTCATTCATTGTGCAGGTATGATCTCGTTTTGGCCGCGGGAATATGAACTTATGCATGAGGTAAATTTTATGGCTACTAAAAGGTTGGCGACCGAATCTGTCAAACAAGGCGTAAGGCTTTTTATTCACTTTAGTTCTGTGGAGGCATTAGGGAGGCGTACTTTTAAAGGATTCATTAATGAGGATTCAACCTTTATTGAAGACGATGCGTTTTCTAAATATGCTATTTCAAAGAATAAGGGTGAGAATGCCGTCCGATCTTCAGGGTTGGATTATGTTATATTGTATCCAGGATTTATTTTGGGAGGAGGGCAATGGACTAATGGTCCTTTACAAATATTTAGAGATATATATAAAGGTTTAAAATTCTATCCTAAGGGAGGTGTAGGAGTAGTCGATGTGCGAGATGTTGCAGCAATAATTGAAAGAATATTACAGCATGATTCAATTAAAAACGAGGGATACATTTTGATCTCTGAGAATATTACTCACAAATCATTATTTGAAAAAATAGCAAAGGCATTGAATCTGGCAGCGCCTTCTATTGGCCTTTCCGATACTCTTGCTCGATTTGTAATCGCAATAGAATCTATCAAGTCACGATTTACAAATTCTAAACCATTGCTTAATAAAGAGATGTATAAAATTGCGTCGTACCAATTGCAATATTCGAATCAGAAAATAATCGATGAGACGCAATTCGAATTTAGAGAAGTAAACAATACAATAGCAGATACTTCCAAGTGCTTTTTAGATTCTTCTTGTGAAGGCAAATCATTCGGGATCTTAGAATTATAGCTCATGATAGATTATATTTTTCAATTGTCGATTTTTCATCAAATAGTAATTGTTTGGATAGCTTTAGCATTAGTTGTATTTCCGTTTGCGGTTATTTTTGTAGCACCGTACGGGAGGCATACAAGAAAGGGTTGGGGCCCGATGATGGATAATAAACTGGGGTGGATTATTATGGAACTCCCTGCTCTGATAGTGCTCCCAGTTCTTTTAGCAATTGGTCCTATTCAACAAACCCCAATAAGCGCATTCCTCGTAGGATTATATCTACTTCATTATATCAATCGTGTTTTTATTTATCCATTACGAATCAAAACGACGGGAAAGAAGGTGCCTTTAACAATTGTATTATTTGCCTTTGTTTTCAATATTGTAAATGGCCTGATATTGGGGTATCATTTTGGGTTTGAAAAAGCATATTCTTTGGAATGGTTTGGTGACCCAATCTTTATTATTGGGTTGTTTCTCTTTGTGATTGGAGTATTTGTAAATACAAGATCAGATACAATTTTAATAGGTCTGCGTACAAAAGATGATAAGGGTTATAAGATTCCTTTAGGATTTTTGTTTGAATATATAAGTTGTCCGAATCATTTTGGCGAAATTATGGAATGGTTGGGATATGCTTTTATGACTTGGTCTTTACCAGGATTTTCGTTTGCTATCTGGACGGCCGCTAACTTAATACCGCGAGCGATGAATCATCATTCTTGGTATATAACAACGTTTACTGAATATCCGAAAAGCAGAAAAGCAGTTCTGCCTTTCATATTATAGTTGTTATTCTATGCTTTATACATTTATCGGATATAGAAATTTTAATTATAAAATGTTAGATAAGAAAATGTATAACACTCACGGATTTATCTCAGGTTTTTGAGTACAGGATGCAGGGCTGGTTAATTTCTTTTCCCAAAGTTTCGCTCACATCAATTTAGGCTTAATACGAAATAAAATGTACAGAATTAACGAATATTTTTTGTGACGTACCGAGGAGAAAATTGTAGATATAGCCATAGCTATATGGAGTCTTTTTAATAAAGTTATCGCGCAAAAGAGCAAGATTCAACGGATAGGATATGTCGTATTAAACCCTAAATTTGTAAAAATGTATATTCCAAAGAAACATAAGGCTCCAGATCGCGCATCAGAAATAGAATATATCAGAAAGAATGGATTTGCCACTTTGGTAAGCCTACAGTCAGGGTCTCCTATAGCAACTCACCTTCCCTTATATCTTCATCAAGATGAAGGTAGCAATAGTCTCTGGGGGCATATCGCCAAAGGAAACCCACAAACTACAGCAATCAAGGATGGTGCAGAAGTGCTGGCGATCTTCATGAATACCCATTCATATGTTTCTTCCTCTTGGTATAATCAT
>JBLIDB010000301.1:0-5270 GCA_047634015.1 Saprospiraceae bacterium | reverse complement strand
AGCAAACTCCTTGTAATTTATTCGCATCTTTATCTTTTGACACAAAGGTCATGAGGCTATCCGTTTTATGCAAGTTGGGGTAGCTCGGACGGATACCAAGATTCGGCCTATGCAATAATTTGAGGGAAACTAAGAATGCAGTTGGATGCAGTCCTATCATAACAAGGGGGGCAGAATCGGGTAGCAATATATTTGATTCCTTTCGAAGATATTCTTCTATGCGAAATTTTGATGGATTTAATATGGGAGGGGAGTATAAACATAGCTATCAAGAGTACAGATTCGCATGCTTATTTTTAAATAATTGGATTGTAATATGAAGTGCTTCTAACACAAACACACATTTTGTTAGATAAACATAAGTTAATTGGAGATGAGGAGACCAATTAACATTGATCTCCTCATCTCCAACTCATGCTTTGACCCGAATTACTACACTCGTGAATAAAATTTCTAATATAATTCGGATTAGAGCTTATTGAAAAGTGACAGGCAAAATGTAAACCTTGTTGTATTTTATGTCTGAAGAGCTTACTTCTGTATAGTTAAGGGCATTCTTAAGTGTTCTGTCCAAATCAGAATTAGTCGTACTCAACACTATCAGTTCGTCGCTTTCATTGATTATGAATTTTACTTTTACAGTTTTTGATTCTAATTTGTTGAAGTTGATATCAATATTTTGAATAATGGACATAATCTTAGTAGTAACAGTTTTGGTTGATTCCGTGGGCTCAAGACTAGTATTAGGGTTTGCAAATGCAAATGAAGAAATTAAAAGAGAAAATGTAATGGCGAAAAATATTTTTGAAATTTTCATATCAGTAGGGTTTAGATTGTTATAAAGTTTATATAATGATTGAATTACAATACGAAGGACGGTTGATTTGAACCTAATGTTGCAGAAAAAAAACTCAATCGGGAAATTCTGTTGATGAATCCGAGGGATAGTGAGATGAACTTTAAAGGCACCATTCTGGGCATACCTATTATAAGGAGATCAATTGTAGTTCTCTACTTTATTAGTGCGTTAACTTCTGTAGCTAGGACGAAAAGGGAAGAGAGATTGCATAATCTATGCTGGTGATTTTTTACTTGTACTCGTTAAGGATCTATCGAATGGGTCGGTCTGGTGCTCTTACAGAGGTTTTGGCTATTTTATTATTATAATCCAGCGTTTTACAACTCTGACATCCTGCTTTGGCCCCTTTGGGGCTTTTCTGAATAGTATTAAAGATGCAATGAAAGTCCTTTAAGGAGCATACAACATTACCAGTGTCGAAAGAGGCTGGATGAGGAGTCGAAGGAGTTAAAGTTCTGAAAGGACTATACAATACTGCCTGTGTCGAAAAAAGTTTGACAAAGAGTCAAAAAATTATAGTCCAGTTTGGAAGACAGTTTTTATTATTCCGACTAGTCGAAATTCAGAATCTGATTATATATTTGTTACATATGATACCGTAAATGGTTCAATACTCTGTCTTCGAATACATAGAACTTTGTTAATTTTGGAATGGTCAATAGAAAAATGGAATTATGAAAAGAAAAGAGCTTCTCGTTTTAATAGTAGTAATATTTTTTAGCCTGAATCTTCAGGCACAAAGTCCGAAACTTAAGAAAGCATTCAATGGAAAGAACTTAAAATGTTGGGTAGCTCCTGATAATAATATCTGGTGGACCGCCAAAGACGGCATCCTGTCGGCCCGTAGCGGACCTGAAAAGCAGGGTTCTATCCTTTGGACTAAGAAGGATTATAAAGATTTCGTAATAGAAGCTGAATTCTTGATGGGTAAAGGGACTGTGGATTCAGGGATATTTATCAGAACGGATACGCAACAAATACAAATAGGGGAATCTGGATCTCTAAAGCGAGATATGACCTGCTCCCCCTATATTCCTGGTAAAGGATATCCAGTTGAAGCGACAGATATAGATAAGCTTATGAAACTCAATGATTGGAACACCATCAAGGTGCGCGCGATTGGCAATCAGTATACAACTTGGTTGAATGGCGAGGAAGTGATGAACTATACATCTACTGATGGTATTGCAGAAGGTCCTATAGGTTTGCAATTACATCCCAAGCGAAATATGGAGATAGATTTTAGAAATATTAGAATTGGGAAGGTCAAGTCTTAATTATTTAATAGTGCCAAACAAAAATTATACGGATGTTGAAGAAGTTTGCAATTCAGAATGTTGTTTTACTGGTTCTTATAATTGTCCTATTTGTAAGTTCATGTAAGGATCAGTTGAAGGTTGAAAAAGGTATGAATCGAATCCAATTAGTAGACAAAGCAGATGAGCGGAAAATAGATGTCTTAATAGATGGCGAACTGTTCACTTCTTATATATACCCGAATACGATTAAAAAGCCAGTTTTATATCCTTTGATCACTCCCAAGGGCACTAAGGTTACGAGAAAATTTCCTTTAGAACCCTCAGTTGGTGAGCGTGTTGATCATCCCCATCATGTCGGTCTATGGTTCAATTATGGAGATGTCAATGGATTCGATTTTTGGAATAATTCAGATGCCATTAAACCAGAGAAGCGGGGTAAGTATGGAACAATAGTTCATCAATCTATAGAAAAGATAAATTCGGAAGGTGATAGAGGGGAATTACAAGTAGTTATGAATTGGAAGAATCCCAGTGGTAAGGTGCTGCTTAAGGAGCAAACAACTTTTGTATTTGGTATTATCAATGAGTCTTATAGTATAGATCGCTATACTACATTGACAGCTCAAGATGAAAAGGTAGATTTCAAAGACAATAAAGAAGGAGTGCTTGGAATTCGTGTAAGACGTGAATTAGAACATCCTTCTGATAAAGCCGAAATATTCACTGACGCAAAGGGTATTCCTACTGAAGTTCCGGTAATCAATAACGAAGGTGTCAACGGAAACTATATTAATGCCGAGGGAATTGAAGGTGGAGACTGTTGGGGAAAGCGTTCCAATTGGGTAAATCTTCGTTCTAAGATAGATAGTGAAAGTATATCGTTGGTGATATTAGATCATAAATCCAATGTTGGATATCCCACATATTGGCATGCCAGAACATATGGATTATTTGCGGCCAATCCGCTGGGACAAAAAGCTTTTAGTAAAGGTAAGGATGTATTGAATTTCAAATTAGAAAAGGGAGAAAGTGTTACATTTAAGCATAGAGTGTTAGTCGCTTCTCAGGAACTGAGTCGGACTGCTTTAGATGAAGCGTTTGAATCCTTTTCGAATAATTTGTAAATTTTAATAAGTTAGAATAATTAAAAATTCATATAGGATAATAAATGTAAATAAAATGGGAAATCGGAGAAATTTTATAAAAAAAACATCAGTCGTGGCAACAACAGGATTGGCGCTTGGAGCGGCACCTTTTACAGCGAAATCTTACGGGAATATTTTGGGTGCTAATGATCGCGTAATTTTGGGGTCCATAGGTATCGGAGGTAGAGGCGGTGGACTTTTGAAGAATTTTTCTTCCATGTATAGTGACGGGGTTACTGTAAAGACGATCTGTGATGTTGATACTAAGTTTTTTGCAGATAAGCTCAAAGTAGCTTCTGATAATCAAGATGGAAAAACTCCTGGTACAGAAACAGATATGCGCAAAGTCCTTGAGGATAAAGAGATTGACGCTGTTGTAGTAGCCACGCCCAATCATTGGCATGCATTGAGTGCCATTTGGGCATGTCAAGCTGGCAAACATGTATATGTAGAGAAGCCAAGCTCGCATAATGTATGGGAAGGCCGTAAGATGATAGAAGCCGCCAGAAAGTATAATCGTGTGGTGCAAGTGGGATTCCAGAATCGCTCCATCAGTAATGTAATGCAAGCGATGGATTTCCTTCACAATGGTGGAATAGGAGATGTGTTTATGGCGAGAGGTACCTGCTTCAAACCACGTGATTCTTTTGGAATTGTAGAAAATAGTGCTCCTCCTTCAACCTTGAATTATGATATGTGGCTTGGACCAGCATCGTATAGAGAGTACAATGAAAAGAAAGGTCATTACAATTGGCATTGGCATTGGGATACAGGAAACGGAGATACCGGTAACCAAGGGCCACATCAATTTGATGTAGCGAGATGGGGATTAAATAAAAAAGTGCATCCTGTCAAAGTGCAATCTATGGGAGGGATATTTGGAGTCTCTCCAAAAGAGTGTTCTCAAGAGACGCCGAACACCCAGATGTCTGTATTTGAATACGAGGATGGAAAAATATTGGAATTTGAAACCCGAGGACGTTATACAAATGCAGAATCTAATGCAGGAGTAAAAATTGGAAATCTATTCTTTGGCACCGAAGGTTGGATGGAAGTAAATGGCAGCAATTGGAAAGCTTATAGAGGAAAAGAGAAGGAGCCATTTGCAGGAACGGATATCGAAGCATCTGCGGCGATCGGAGGCGATACATCTTTTAGAACCGCCCCCGATAGTAAGGGACATTTTGGGAATTTTATAGATGGAGTTCGTTCTGGAAATCGGTTTGATTTGAATTGTGATGTATCAGTAGGACATATGTCTACAACGCTACCTCTTATTGCTAATATCGCTTACAAGGTAGGAGAGACGCTTAGATTCAATGGAGAGTTTGAGCAATTCATCGATAATGAAGAAGCGGATATGATGCTTACACGTAAATATCGGTATCCTTATGTGGTTCCGCAGGAGGTGTAGACTTTTAGAAAATTAAAATATTTTAAAAGGGAGTTAGATTTATTCTAACTCCCTTTTTTAGATGTAGAAGTTGAACCTCATCTCAAAACAATTCAATTGCATTTATGACTTATAATTCCCCCGCGTCATAAACCTTCTTAGACATCATATAATATACCACAGGTACCACGACCAAGGTCAATACTGTAGATGCAATAGTGCCTCCCATCAAAGAAATAGCCAGCCCTTGAAATATGGGATCGAATAAGATGACTATAGCACCGATGACCACGGTCCCGGCTGTCAAAAGAATCGGTGTAGTCCTTACAGCACCCGCTTCAATAACGGCATCTTCAAGGGTCGCTCCTTCTTCAAGCCTAATTTTGACAAAGTCTATCAAAAGGTATACGTCCGAGCATCTACATCTATAGATTTTCGGTATTAAAATTATTGGGTAAGAGTTTATGAATCTCTGTTATTTTGGTATCGTTGACATTTTCAAGAACATAAGTGAGCCATTCTCTTGGATTAACATCATTGAGTTTGCAAGAGGCGAAGAATGAGTACATCATAGCGATTCGCTGTGCTGCAGGATGTGAACCTGCGAAGAGATA
>JBLIDB010000300.1:0-5272 GCA_047634015.1 Saprospiraceae bacterium | reverse complement strand
GGGATTATCTGCTGGATCGAATGCACAACACTCAACATATCCCGCAATTAAGTCAGGTCATGGCTCAAAAACAACAACTTCCCCTTGGATAGGTATGCCCTTTTCTAATCAAGTATTGAGTACTTACTTCTTGCGACCCACTTCACTAAACCGAAAGATTTGGATTATGAAACAAAAAGAATATTACTCAACGAGGCAATTGCCATGACAGCTCCGCAAACGCAAATCCCTCAGGGCAAACAAATCATATATGAGGATGACTTACTCATTATCTATATCCCACAACCTTAAACTTATAATTCAATAAGAATTGATCAACAACTTAAAATAAACATACTATGAAAAAATATCTGATATCCCTAATGCTAATTGTTCTCTATATCTCATCTAGTATCGCGCAGCAAAAAGAAGAGATCCAAATTCGGGTACGAGAGGATGAAAGTCCAATTTCCTTTCGATTAAAAAATGATGCCAAACCAGATGTATATATAGATGGGAAAAAATATGACGCAGCTATTATTAATCTATTGGATCAAAATCAAATAGCCACTATGAATGTCATAAAAGGCGAAGAAGCCATCAAAAAGTATAATGCTCCAAATGGCGTTATTATTATTGTATCAAAAAAGAATTCGGCCGCTGAAAACTTATCATTTACAATAGATGAAGGAAATACAACTATTGATTTGCAAAACTCCGCGGATAATTCTAAGAAAGCACTTCTAATAGTTGATGGGAAGACTTGGGATCATGATTCCTTAAAAGAGTTAGATCCTAATGATATTGAAACTATAGACGTAATTAAAGGCGAAAAAGCCTATAAACTATACAAAGCTAAAAATGGAGTCATCATCGTAAAGACTAAGAAGAAGGAAGACGAGTAAACAATACGATACTTGTCATGACTCTTTCTTCCAACTTTGTAATTCTATTAAATTCCCTTCTGGATCTCTTGCATAGACAAATGTAATTTCACCCACACCTGCAATTTTCCTTTTAGTGATCTCGCCACAAGGGCTGCCACCATTTCGCGCTACTGTCTCAAGTACTGATGCAACACTTTCTACTTCGAAAGCTATATGCCCAAATCCTCTTGTATTTGGTGCTACCCAATCTTGGTTTTCTATTATATTATACTGATAGATCTCCAAGGTTGGTCCATGTTCCCCATGACCAGGAAGTAATAGATGTGCACCTACTAATGCCGCATTTACTACGCCCGTTCCCTTATCAAGCCACGCTCCGGATTGCTTTCTGATGGGCGGTATAATCTTACACTCAAAAGTATTGATATAGAAGTCCACCAATATCTTCCAATTGGTACTTACTATGTTAGTATGGACATATTTCATGGAGACCGTCTAAATCTTATCTAAATCAGCTACTGTAAGTTCGTTTTTAGTATTACCTGTATTCAAGGTTGATTGGGGCTCAAATAGCATTACACTGACCTCCTCAGGCGCATAAGGTTTGTGCTCCACCCCTTTCGGAATAATGACAAATTCTCCTGCTTCCAATTCCAACGTTTTATTGATGAGTTCAATAAATAACTTTCCTTGAATAACATAGAATAGCTCATCTTCTAATTCATGCTTGTGCATTACAAAATCACCCCTGAATTTGGCAATCTTTACAAATTGATTATTCAATTCGCCAACTACCTTGGGTGTCCAATACTCCTTGAATGTAGTAAGTTTTGAAATTAAATTCACCTTCTTGATTTCCATAAGATTGGTTTGGATTAGCTGGTATTATGTGTAAAACTATATTTTTCTTGTATGATATTATTGCATAACGGCTATTGAAGTCCCTCTGTAACAAGTTAGTTTACTACTGGAGCATAGTACGCAATAGTATATAATTCCGTCTTTTTTGATTTTAAAATCTATCATCAAGATGACCCTTTGGGTTCTCTAAAAGTATATATATATCTTAATAAGGATTTTAGAAGATGCCTTTGTTTAAAAGTGGTCAACCCGAATCATGCCTAAGATAATCTATAACGAGATTAAACTACTGCAAAACAAGGTAGGTCCGGCAATTTTACTTCTCTCCGAAACGGAGCTGGTCGTGCTTCCCATCCGCTTGAGGTGCGCTCATTAGAAGGCCATTAGCCTTCATCCTAAGGAATCACTCGTTTATGAGGCAAAAATTACTGTGGAGTACCTTGTTTTACCTTCCTGTGGAAGGCAGGTTGCATTTACTTTTCATAACGAAAACCTTTGGTCTAATGCGAGTTTAATATTTGGCCTCTTTGTGATGACTTTTAACTGGGATTGAGCCCTCGTCGCGCTCCAATGTCTATGCCTATATATCTATTGTTAGAATCAGTATTGCCCTATACTTCAGGCTTACAATCAAAAACTAATATTGATTAAAAAGTAACTGTATCTAATACTGGAATAAATTGCTCCATCTCGTATCCTTTTGCTATAATAGCAGATCATGAAGAAATTGGAAAGGAGTCTTTCGCTATGGCCGGTTATCGCTATAGGAATAGGAGGAATGTTAGGGAGTGGGATATTTGTGTTACCGGGTCTTGCAGCTGCTAAGACAGGGCCTTCAGTGTGGTTGGCCTATCTACTTGCAGGAATATGTGTCTTACCGGCAGCACTTTCAAAATCTGAATTAGCAACAGCTATGCCCACATCGGGTGGCACTTATGTCTACTTAGAAAGAGCATTTGGCCCTCTTATTGGAACGATTGCCGGCATAGGGCTATGGTTGTCTTTATTGTTAAAAAGCTCTTTTGCCTTGGTAGGCTTTGGCGCATATCTGGCTGTGTTGGCAGCTGTACCCGTAAGACCTGTTGCAATAACATTCCTTTTTCTGATCCTATTTCTCAATATTTTAGGGGTTAAAAAAGTAGGTAATGTCCAACTCTTAGTTGTTAGTATAAGCCTGATTGGATTGGGGATCCTTTTAATTTTTGGAATCCCGGCTATTGATCCCCTTAACCTCCGCCCCATGTTTACCGAAGGTACTTTAGGCTTAGGCTCAGCTACGGCTTTTGTATTTGTGTCTTATGCTGGTGTAACCAAGGTAGCTGCCATCGCTGAAGAAATCAAGAATCCAGATAAAAACTTACCTATAGCCATGTTAGTGGCTCTATGCACGGTGACTTTCATCTATGCCTCAGTAACATTTACACTTGCCGGTAACATTCCTTTAGATCAACTCGTATCCAATATAAAACCAATTTATACGCTTGCCGAATCACTAGGCGGGCGGGTTGCAGGTATCTTGGCAGCTATTCTGGGAGTCATCACACTTATATCCATGGCTAATTCAGGAGTTTTGGCTGCATCAAGGTTTCCTTTTGCAATGAGTCGGGACAATATATTACCACCATTTTTAAAAAAGCTCCATCCCAAATATTTAACTCCAGTTACTACTATCGTCATAACCTGCGCAGTGATGGCTTTGGTCATTATATTTTTGGATGTCGAAAAAATTGCAAAATTGGCAAGTGCTTTTAAAGTAATAATATTTATTGCTGTTAATGCATGTGTAATCGTCTTAAGGGAAACAGCAGTGCAATGGTATCAACCTGCATATAAATCCCCATTTTATCCGTGGATACAAATATTTGGAATCCTTTCTGGAATAGCTTTACTCATACTTCTTGGAGGATTTGCAATAGTGGCAGCTTTAATGATTGCCCTTCTAGGCTCTCTAGTTTATGCTTCTTACGGTAGATACAACGCAAAAAGAAGTGGTGTTTTTAAAATATATGCAAGACGAACAGCCTCATATTTATTATTCAGAAAGCAAAGAAATGAATTAGAAACAGTAGATGATACTATCCAGGAAGAACTAGAACATCAAAAAGATTCTAGCCTGGATGGAGCGCTTTCGGATCATGCGGATACTGTTATCCCGCTTTTTGGCAAGGAAAGATCTGCTGAAATGCTTGTCGAAATGGGAGCAGCTCTGGCCCATGGTAGAAAAGTTCAAGTTGTGCATTTAAATGAAGTTCCTGATATCACAATTTTGGATGCCTTGTTAGAAGATAGCCCTGTAATATCATCTTTAAACAGGCGCATTACTGCAATGTCAAAAGAACGTCAGGTAGATGTGGATTTTGAGAGTGCAGTAACTCATGATTTGGTAGAGACAATTCAGGAAATAAGTATGCAGACCCACTGTACATGGATAGTAGCAGGTTGGGATGGTAAGTCGAGTCAAGGATTGTTTATCAGAAACCCAATTGGCTGGCTCGTAACTCACCTAGATTCAAATTTTGGGCTTTTTAAAGATAATGGTGTTAGATATATCAGAAAAATTCTTGTCGCGCTGACTCCGGGAATAACAAATACTACATTCATAACAGCCTGTGATCGTATAGCGATATATTACCAAGCTGAAATTGAGCTTATAAGAGTTGTCAGTGAAAATAAGAGTGATGAGAATATTGAAAAATTAAAACTCGAATCAAAAGAGCTATTAGGTAATACAGAATCAAAATTCAAATTGATCATTGTTAAAAGCAAGTCGCCTGTAAAACTAATTGCTGAAACTTCTACAGCCTTCGATCTCTTAATTATTGGTACAACATTGAACAAAAGCAGACTAGATACAATGCTTGGATCCACTAAAGATAAACTTGCTGATAAGGTTGTTTGCTCCGTATTACGTCTTTCCATTAAATAATGAGTGCGTAAATCTATAGAGCAAATTTCCTATTCTTTGATTTCTTATACAATAGACTTTTTCAAATCAGCAACTCTCCTGATTAAGATATAATGTCCATAACTAAACTACAAGATTGATACTATGTATCAGCCTGTGTAAATATTAGCGAGCATTGACATAGTTTCCCATAATTGATTGATGTCTTCAAGATTATTTATAGATACCACCGTCTATTCGAATTATTATACTTTACTTCTTCCCTACTTGATTATATATTCGAAATCTTCCTTGCTCGTGCGATACTCTAAAACAAGAATCCATACAATTTTCATTAGCAGTATCACCTTTTGCATAATAGGTATATACGCTAAGTAAGACCTTGTGAAATACATATAGGTAGCAAAATAAAAAGTCAACAGAAATAGAACCGAGATCACCTTTAAAAAATTCAATTTAGATTTTAATACGATGACCGTGATATAGAAGAATATGACAAGCGGCAGTATACTTGAGATGGTAACTATTATATAATGCAGGGCTGGAACAACGGTTAGAAAACCCAATGACGTTGCTAATATTCCAAAGTACTTGATAATGAATGAAGCACTTCTAATTTTAATATTTCTTGAGAACGTAA
>JBLIDB010000299.1:0-5301 GCA_047634015.1 Saprospiraceae bacterium | reverse complement strand
TCTTCATCCATTCGTGATTGATGTCAGTGTAAGCCTTCTTCTTGCGGACATTGATGGACATTCCTATAGAATGAAGTACGAAGTCAATCTTTCCTCCCAGATGCTCCATGGATTGCGTGAAGAGGGCCTCGATTTGGTCCATATCAGTTGCATCACAGGGGATAACTATGGTGTCGAGCTTTTCAGCGAGCTCATTAATAGCGCCAAACCTTAGTGCTACGGGGGCATTAGTCAATGTAATTTGGGCTCCTTGCGCTACACAACTTTCTGCGACCGCCCATGCTATAGACTTATCATCTAAGGCTCCAAAAATAATCCCTCTTTTACCTTTTAGTAGATTGTTAGACATACTTCTTTATTTAGAGACGCAAAGTAGGGAAATTGAGAGAAATGAGTATTCTCAAATAACTTTCTATTCAGATTATATAATGCGATGATTTAAGAATTGAGCAGATTGTCGAGGATAATTGTCCCGTTGTAAGAGTTGGGATTTTCAAAGTGGTAAACAAAATTAAGCTCTTTATTCTTTTCATAGGCATACCTTTGAAAAGAATAAACGCTGAAGTATCTGACTTTCAATGAGTAATTCTTAGTTATCTTATTTCGCTCTTAAATTACCTCATAATTAAAACTCACCACCCCCCGAATCTCCTCCACCTCCCTGTGGTCGCCCTCCTCTCTTTTTCTTTTGATTGATACGATAGTTAAAAGCTACATTATAAGATCTTACTCGGCGACGATACTCACTTTCACGATAGAAGTTGGTGCCGATTGTGGTGCCGCTATAGCGACCATTGTTGAATAGATCCCTGACTCCCAGTGTTATTGTGGCGGAGTTCTCAAGAAGATCCAAGCTCCAACCCAAGTCTAATAAAGCCATTGGATCTCTTGTGCCTTGTACGCCTTGGCTAGCCGCTCGATAGCTAAATCTTACTTGCAGGTCTGACCCTTTCCATAAAGTGAAACGAGGAGTAACTCGTGCCTGCCAAGTGAAATTCTTAGTATTATTTAGACCTTCCGCATTTTGCACATCAATCTTCTGTTGGAATAAGTTAGCATTAGCATCCAGGCGCATCCATTTTGATCCGCTGTATTGGAGAGTAAATTCAAAACCCGTGTCATCTCCGATTCCTAAATTTTGAGGTTGGCGATTGGTAGTTCCGTCTTCATTGAATTCAAGAATCCTTTGGATTACATCTGTTGTATGGCGGTAGAAAATACCAGAACTTATTGTTAAATCATCCCAGTAACTTAAAAAATTCACTTCATAAGAATCTGTAAATTCTGGATTGACGTTTGGATTGCCGGCAAATGTATTTCTACTATCACTAAATGTAAAAAATGGATTCAAATCCCAGAATCTTGGCCGTCGTATGCGTTGGCTATAATTAGCTTGTAAAGCATTGGCATCTGAGAATTTATAATTTAGAAATGCACTAGGAAATATATTAAAGTAGTTACGATCATTAACTTCATTTGTTTGGATTAATTCTGTTAGTACGTGTGAGTGCTCTGCGCGCAATCCTACTTGGAAGCTGAATTTTCCAAATTCATGTCCATATTGCGAGTAAATCGCATTGACATCTTCATCATAGTTAAACATGTTAGTTAAGCCAGGAAGTGAAGTGCCTACGCCATCCTTAAACTGCAGCACCTCGTAATCATTCTTAATCTCTCTGATAGAACTACGAACACCTATTTCAAAATTCCCTTTGTCTTCAAGAACGGGTTTTTTAAAATCAACTTGGAATAACCATTCCTTTTCACTTTCTGCATTGGCAGACTGTTGAATAAGATCATCTGTAGGCGTACCGAAAGTTCTTTTTTCTAAAAAATCAGAACCCTCATCTTCTATATTATCTTGATACTGGACTACTGCTTGCAACGTGTGATTACGAGAACTATACTCTTTGGTGTATCTAAGACTGTATTCTAAATTACTTTCGTTCTCCTCCTCTATGTCTGAGCGAACTGTTGTAGCTGTAAGATTGGAAATCGTTCCTACATAGTCTTGATAAGTAACAGATGCATTATTATCATCTTTCCCTACTCTGTATAGAAAAGCTCCGGTGAAAGTCTCCTTGTCATTTGCCAAGAAATCCATTCCGAGTCGAATGCTATTATTGATACCACTGCGATTTCGTTCTTGAATGATATCTTGTATATATTTTACCCCATCGATTGTCTGTTCTTGATATGATAATCCACTTCCTGGACCAGAACGGTAACTCAATCCATAGTTAGCGAACCAATTTACTTTCCCTTTTCGATAATTGACATTGGCTCCGATTCCTGCCTGATCAGGATAACCGCCGTTTATATCAAACGATCCGTTGAACCCACTTCCTTTATCTTTTTTGAGTATTATATTTATAAGTCCTCCTGTTCCTTCTGCTTCATAACGAGAAGATGGATTAGTAATTACTTCTACACTTTCGATAAGATTCGCAGGAATTGCACGAAGGCCATTCGCATTATCAGCGCCTGCAAGGCCGGAGGGCTTTCCATCCACTAATATCCTAACTCCTTCGCTGCCTCGGAGACTTACAGTTCCCTCTTGATCTACGGAGACAGATGGAACGTTATCCAAGATATCTTCCGCTGATCCTCCTTGATTAGCCAGATCCTTACCTACATTAAATACTCTCTTATCTAAGCTGAATTGAGTTTCGCTTTTTTCAGCTCTTACTGTAACACCTTCTAATTGTATTCCAGCATTATTGAGGGCAATTGCACCAAGATCTATCTTTCCTTTATTCGCTTTAATCGATTCGCGGTCGAAAGGCACCTCCATTTTTAGTGGTGTATAAGAGATGAATTCAATAACTGCATATTGTGGGCCTGGACGAGTAGAGATCTCAAATTTTCCATCTAAGTCAGTCAGTCCTCCTGATAAGAGATTTGAATCCTTCTGACTGAAGAGTGAGATCGTAGCAAATTCTAAAGGGAGATTATTTCCTTGATCTACGATAGTTCCCATAACTGTAATCTGTGGAGCTTGTCTTCCACCTTGATTTTCTCCTGGGCGCTGTGCCTCTAAGGAAAAGGTCAATAAGAGTGTTGCGAAAAGTGCAATGTATAAGTTTATTTTTTTCATATCGAATTTATAGGATATAGTGAACTTTAGTATTCAAATTAAAGACTAATCTATTACACATATTGAGAATTTCGGTAAACGACCATAAGGCTCGGTCAACTGACGCGATATACAATAATAGGGGGCTTTCTGTTGTTGGACCTCTCAAAAATGTATTTCAAGGATTATTAAAGAGGATGAAACTCTGTTTCCTTATATTTGGTTCACGCATTGAAGAGATTTAGGAATTTGGGTTGATTGTCGAGCAGTTATTCGGAGTCATTTTGTTTAGTTCTTAAATCATTTCATTAAGTCAAATTCTATGGAAGGCAAAAAAATCATAGGTATACCCTCGGAGATCTGGATACAGATAGGTCTGGCACTTGTCTTTTTTGTAGGAACTGCAGTAGGTCATGAGAATGATATTAATTATCATGGCGTATGGATCTATGTCAATTATTTACTCGCCGCTTTTATTATAAATTATTGGTTGCTTCCTACTTTCTTTTACCAAAGGAAGTATGTTGCCTTTGGGCTTGCAGTTCTGGTGGTGTTATTAATTGCCATTGTAATAGAAGAGTTTTGGTTGGAAAAAATGATATTCCCGAACACGAGAAGAGGAGATACTTTTCCAGGCGTAATACGCTCATTAACAATGATGATGCCGATCTTAATGGTATTTGTCGGTTTTAAATTTGCATGGGATCTACAAACGAAAGAAAGACAATTGGAAAAAATGCAAAGCGCCGTAACAGAAAGCCAATTACAATTCTTGAATTCACAGATCAATCCTCATTTTCTTTTCAATAACCTTAACAATCTGTATTCCTATGCGCTGGAAAATTCTCCTAAGACGCCGAAGATTATTCTGGAGTTGTCTTCTATACTGAGGTATATGCTATATGATTGTAGAGAGAAATATGTACCTATTGAGAAGGAGGTGGAAAGCCTCAATAATTTTATAAAATTACAAAGCTTACAGATCGAAGAGCGTGGAGATATAAATTTTAATCGCACAGGTGAGCTGTCGAATCAACGTATAGCACCCCTCATACTAATCGTATTTGTGGAAAATTGCTTTAAGCACAGTACATCAAGTATGACAGAGCGAATTAATATAGATATAAGTCTTCACGGAGAGGGCAATAAGGTCACCATGGAATGCGCCAATGTTTATAGTGAAAGCCCAAACACAGAAAATCTTTCCAATGGTATCGGACTTGAAAATGTCAAAAAGAGATTAGAATTAATGTATCCTGCGAGACATGCATTAAAAGTATCCGACGATGATAATGTATTTAGAGTGCATCTTGAGATCAATTTGAATTAAGGTACGATGACTTGTATTATTGTCGAAGATCAACCCCCAGCACAGCGAATACTCAAGAAGTATATTCGAGATATTGGATTGCTGGAGTTGAAGGGTGTATTCGCGGATGCTTTGTCAGCAATGCAGTTTATAGAATCAGAGATGGTTGATATCATGTTTTTAGATATCCACCTGCCGAAACTTTCTGGTGTTCAGATGATTAAAATATTGGATAAAAAACCTAACATTGTTCTCACGACTGCCTTTTCTGATTATGCTATAGATGGTTATGAATTAGATGTTATAGACTATCTCTTGAAGCCGTTTTCATTCGAACGATTTGTAAAGGCAGTTACTAAAGTTAAGCATAAAAGTACTCCTTTAGCAAATTCCAGTACCATAGAAAGCCCAAAGCAGGCGGACTTTATTTTTGCCAAAGCAGGATCGGAATACGTAAATGTTGAAATATCAAGCATTACCTATATCAAGGCCGATGGAGACTATACGGAAGTTCATTTTGGGTATTCTAAAAAACTAATAAATAATTCCCTCAGATTCTGGAAGGAGCAATTATCAGGAGACATTTTCTGCCAAGTTCATAAGTCTTATTTAGTCAATGTCTCATGCATCGAGAAAGTAAGTGGTAGCCAATTATTTATAAAGGGACAATATATTCCTATAGGCCGGACTTATAAAGAAGCCTTCTTCGCAAAGCACTTAGGCTCTGGCACAAAATAATCTATACTTTTCTACCATTTATTTTGTCAACCCACTTCGTTAAAAATACTCGCAGTAGCTATGGCTACGCCTACTCTTTTTGCCCAGTTGAAAAAAAAAGAACTACCTATAATCAGTATTCCTTATTTCGTAACAGAGCCTTAAAAGGGTAGGGCAGAGTTGCTGCATTGTAGGTTTT
>JBLIDB010000298.1:0-5313 GCA_047634015.1 Saprospiraceae bacterium | reverse complement strand
ATTATTGAAGTTCAAAACAAATTAAATAACCGACCAAGAAAGAGGTTTGGGTACAAAACACCCAATGAAGTTTTTGCGAAAATATTGGACAATCAAGTGCACGTTGCATTTATTAGTTGAATCCAGGTTTGAATAAATGCTGCTTTCCTTTATGGAACACATATATACCATCTTGATAACCTATCCATAGTGTAGAATCTGATTGATAGGCGATGCTCTTTATGGATAGCTCGGAATAATATTTTTCAATAATTTTATTATTTACTAATTTGGCGAATCCGGTATTCGTGCCTATCCAGATATCATTGTTTTTGGATTTATAAAGCGTATTTATAGTATTAGAAGGGATCCCTTCTCTTGTCGTTATTATTTCAAAATTGAGACCATCATATTTAGTAAGCCCCCCGCCTTCCGTTCCTATCCATAGCTGACCTTTAGTATCTTGGATAATGGTATTAACCTGAGACTGAGGAAGTCCATCGCGTATTGTTAGATCTAAAAAACTATATTCCTGAGCAGTCGACGTGACTGTCAGGAATATAAATTGAATAAGAATTAATATTGTATCTCTCAAGTAAGCTATGCTTGTTTAGTGCCTCCTATTATGCAAACGTTCAAATGCTCAGATTCATTTTAAGGAAGATGCGATCATCTACAGTTTCTGCACTTACGTCATGTGGATAATGAGATCTTAATGATCTGATTTCTCCAAAGTCATTTCTTAGTGGAACGACCCAAGATCGTTGATAGGTTTCTGTAGCATTACACCGTTTTTCTCTACAGGCATCCATATAATCCATGAAATTTAGTACATCGTTATAGTTTATATCTGAGCTCAATAAAGTAATGGTTTGCATGTCATGGTTGTTGAATTCTTGGAATTCTGTTCCATCAGCATAAACCATCTTGAGATAGTCCTCACAATCTTCATTGGTTGATTCATGATGGCGAACTTCATATTCTGAGTGCACTATTGAATTGCTTTCGGTAATATTAGCGAGCCAGCTGGTATAGTTGCTTGTACTATTACAAATGAAGTTTCGATTATCTAATACAGGCGGTTCATAGGCAGATAAGAATCCTGCAAATAAGTAACCCATCTTTCCTTTGACTTCTACTTTCACCCAGCGACTTTGTCGGTTGTCGATTTCTTCTTTTATAGCGGAGATAGAAAGTAAGGATACAGGAGTGCCGTGTTTGAGTTTAGAGACGATATACGCATCCGTAGAAGCTTCTGCTCTCAGATTGATCCCACTAAATGAGAAGACATAAAGGGTCTCATGATTTAGTAAAAGAGAATCATTAGATGCGATAGAAGGGGTAGTAGTAATTAAGGCGGCTAATAGGATTAATAAGTATTTTATGTTAAGCTGAATTTATATGATAGAATATGAATACAAGTGCAATCTATGACCATGTCAGACCTGTTTGGTGGGTCAACTATTATTCGTAAGGGCTGGGGTATTATTCGTAGGGATATCGTATTAATGGAATTTTAGATTTGGTGGTTTTGGATTTTCGGTTTATTAAAAGCCTCTTGATGGGCCATTTTACTCCTTAATATGCCAGTTCATCTGGAATGTCATTGTATTATTTGAAGAGTAAGCGATATTGGGAAAAAGTATTAATATGAATTTTTTTATTACATGGATTTTCATAAGCCTTTTGATATTACTCGGCTTGGTTTTTATCTGCGCCAAATTTAATCTTATTCCTTCTGAAGAGAATGTCACTCTTACGGTTTTTAAGATGACAAGGATAGAACCCGAGAATGCGCGAATAGAAAATAACGACCTAATAGTTTTTGGAACAAGTCCGTCTTATTATGCTTTTGCTGGTAAGACAGACAGTTATGGACGCGGAAGAGAATTGCTAACCTCAGTTGATTCTTTACTTGTTAAAAGAGATAGTCATTCTTGGGCATATGATGTGCATGAAGGTTATAATGGGTCGGATATAAAAAAGTCTTCTTATAAGCATAGAAAAGGATATGTGCCTTTTAATAATATTGACTCCTTATTTTCTACGGGTATAATAAAAACATTGTATCGGTATGAAGCTAACGGCACGCGATACACAAAGGCCATAGGTGTTGGGATATTTAGTGAATTGACTATTCTTTTTCTAATCTGTTATTTTTTATTGAGTATAACGGATGAATGGGATATTAGGAGGAGGTCGTTTTTGATATTTGTCTTTGCGTTAATTGGGTGTTCTTTTCATTATGGTAGAAGAATTGGTTCTGAACATTATGATGCAGTATTTAGCAAGGGGGAGATTATTCTTTTCTTGCATTGTTTTAATTGGATATTATTTCTGTTTTTTGTTTTCCTGATTATGCATTTTAAAAGAAATTTTAAATCAAAATTTAAATTCCAGAGTTTTATTTTTATTGCGATAGTGATATTATTTCCACTTACTCATTTGATTGCTCAGAGTATTACACCTTTTATCTTTGAAGATTTTTATAATTCATATTTCTATATCGGAAGGATAGGATATTCACTCCCCACTATTGTCAGTACTGTACTTGGACTTGGAATTGCATTGGCAGGAATGACTTTTTTTGCGATTAAAGAATTTAGAGTATTAGAGGAGAATAAGAAGATTGCCCTCCAGGACCAACTCCGTACCAAAGAGCAACTCAATAGTCTCAACGCACGCCTCAACCCGCACTTTCTTTACAACTCATTGAATTCTATCGCCGGTCTAATTCATCAAAATCCTAATAAGGCCGAAGAAATGACTTTAGCTGTTTCTCGATTCTTGAAACATTTCTCGAATCGAAAAGAAGAACATGTAATAAGTGTAAGAGATGAATTGGATGTTATCTTAGACTATATATCTATTGAGAGAATAAGATTTGGTAACAAGCTCTCATTTGAATATGAAGTAGGTGAAGATGTATTGGATGAGCAAATTCCAAGATCTATATTACAACCACTCATAGAAAATGCCGTGAAATACGGATACAGTACGGAAGATGATCAAATAAAAGTTAAGTTGTTTGTAAAGAGGGGAGAAGATCAATTAGTGATTCAAGTATTTGATTCAGGCAAGCTTTTCGATACTACCTTAGACAAAGGATATGGTATCTCAAGTGTTTATAACAAGTTGGATCTGCTTTATAAGAACAACTATAGGTTAGAGTTTGTGAATGAACCAGAGAAACATATTGAAATTATTATAGCATCAGATAAATTATTACCCTATGCTTAAGGTTGCCATAATAGAAGATGAAGTTCCTGCGATCCATCGCCTGACGAGGATGATATCAAATTATCATATTGACGTAGAAATAGAAGTCGTTGCAAGAACAGGAAAGGAGGCGATAACCTTATTTATGGAGAAGCGTCCTCAATTGATCTTCCTGGATATTCACCTTCCGGATATGAAGGGCTTCCAAGTTATAGAGGCGTTGGATTATAGTCCTTATGTAATCTTCACAACTGCTTATGCAAATTATGCGATCAGAGCTTTTCAAACATGGGCGGTAGATTACTTATTGAAACCTTTTGATCAGGATCAATTGGATCAGGCGATTAACAAGTATGTTTCGATTGTAGCTCATGACAAGGTATCAAAAGATGTGGATTGGAAGGATCTTGCGAAGCTTTTCGATGGGGAGAAAAATAGATCCAGTTTCACGGTAAAAAATGGGGATCGGATAAGGTTGATTGATTATAAGGATATCGCATACATTTCTGCGGAAGATAAATACACTAAGATTTATACTATTGATGGCAAGACTTTATTCTGTGATTATTCGCTAAAGGAAATAGAATTGAATCTGAATCAATCATTCTTACGTATTCAAAGATCTACGATTATAAATATTGCCACCGTATCAGAAACAAGAAAGACATTTAAAGGACGATTTATATTCTTCTTTAATTCTGATAAAGTCGGCACGGTAAGATCTGGTGCGAGTTATAAGAATGAGATTATTGCGATGCTTGAATTGTAGCTTAAAAGCTATGTTGATATAGTAATTTGCCTGACTTGGATTTCAAATGTGGACGCTGAAATACCATAACCGTGTTAATTCAAGCAAATTTATCAAGATAGTCTTGGATTTGACCTTTCACCGATTCTTCACAATCAATTATGGTATGTAATTGGTTGTCTTCTAAGAGAATAGTTATTGTGGCATTCTCTTTACCCGTATAAGATGATAGGTAGGATTCTAATTTTACCGCCGAATCAACTACATGTTTAGCCATTTCGCTTAAATAAAAGTCCTTAATATCATTTCCTGTGTTTGGAGTCGCAGCTTCTTTTAACTGATTTACAATTTTTATCATATCACAAAGATAGGTTTGGGTTGCATAGCTGTCAAATTAATACCACCGTTCTTTTAAATCAGTGATATGGAAGATTTATAGAAACGAGTGGGAGTTAAAAAAACTTGTTTTTTCGACTTGCCAACAATCTCGTTGACACAGGCGTATGTAGATATTTATTTCAAGGGGACGCTTGAAATAGCGGCTTAGTATTGGGACGCGAGCAACTGAAATGATCAACCGGTCTCTGACGGCTTCACGTCTAAGCTTTCCACACTTATAAATATTCCAGGACTTCAACTTCCCTTACCGCTCCGGCTTTCATAGACCCCAATTCTATGTTTCCGATTCTAACTCTAAATAGTCTTAAAGTAGGAAAACCTACAGCAGCAGTCATTTTTCGTACTTGGCGATATTTCCCTTCTCGAATGGTTATACTTACCCAACGAGTTGGGCCATGGCGATCATCTCGGATTTTCTTAGTCCGTGGAGGGAAATCAGGAGGAGCCGCAAGTCTCTGAGCGAGACATGGTTTAGTCATATACTTTATTCCCTCAAATCCGATTTCCACTCCGGTTTCCATTTGCAAGAGTGCTTCATCTGATATGTTCCCATCGAGTTGGACATAATACTCTTTGTCCACTTTGCTACTACAGATTTCATAGCTGACCTTTCCATCAGTGGTCAGTAATAATAGGCCTTCAGAATCCTTATCTAATCTCCCTATGGCCATAATGCCTTCAGGGAAGTCTCCTAATTCACCAAGAAGTTTCTTCTTTCGATTATCTACTAATTTGAATTGACTGAGGAAGCCGAATGGTTTATGAATAATAAAGTGGCGGTGTGTAGTCATCTAATAGTTTGTCAAGGGGCGAAGATAAGACCCTGAATCTGATATATTTAGTGAAGCGCTGTTTTGAAAAATAGCGAAGCAATGTATTCAAAATAGATAATTGAGTCCACTCCGGAAAGTGAGGATCATCAGAAAATGGAAGATTTTGGATGATATTTTTATTTTTCGAACCTCGGT
>JBLIDB010000297.1:0-5357 GCA_047634015.1 Saprospiraceae bacterium | reverse complement strand
GCAAACCAAAAATAGAATGAAATTTTCGCCGAGCAGCCTACTTGCTTTTGGCCATGGCCAAAAGCAAGTAGGCTGCTCCTATTCTTATGACAACAGCAAGCTGTTGCATTTGTTAGTTGAATTCAAGATATTATAAGCGAAAGATTGGGAGTTTCGACAATTACATCGAGCGATTAGAAAAAATGAGTAGTGTACTTTTCTCTTTTACATTCCTTCTTTTTTTTATGTTTATCTCGTTTGCCTTTTTCAATTTGGCATTTGTCTTCTTTACCCGATTAGTTTCTCTTATTAGCGGTAAAGATACTACTGCAATGATTTCTGGCTTTGCGGCACTGGCTTATTATGGTATTGGTATATTGGTATTAATTGATTTTTTCACTTTAGGTGCTTTCAAAAAAGTAAAGGATAAAGGCTTTTCAACTGTCTTCTTCTGGATCTATCGATTCTATGGTAGCATGTCCTTGTCATTCGTCTATAGGCCGCTTCTTTTAAATTTTATCGACAATTCATATACGAGAAGACTATTCTTTTTCGCTATCCCCTATGCTCTATTAATACTGGTTGGCTTTCAAGGAGTGTTTTTTGAGAAGAATATTTTCATACCGTCATTTAGTAATAGGGCAGAATTCAGTAATCAAATAGGAGCCGCTTCAATCAATTGGCGTTACTATGATGATTTAAGAACAGCTCATATTTATACGTTTAACAATGGTAATGAACTTCCTGAGAAGGAAAAAATCAATCACCTTTCTCTCGATCAATATGAAAATGATAATAACTCACTATCAATATTCTTAGAGTTCAGATCGGGTGATGACGACCATATACAAGAAGGTTTCGGTATAAGCCCTTTTAGAAAAAAAGGAATAGGCCACAGATTGTTTTCACGCGGGAAGGAAGAGGATCCAGGCCTACAAAAAATTGATAGTCTATATTTAGTTAGATCTAAACTATTGACAGACATAATCCGAAATCCCGATAAAGAAATTAACGCTGAGCACCTTACAACTTATGCCAGCGATATAGAAATATGGAAGAAATTTAATGAGGATGACATTTCAAGACTTCGAGATGAGTTAAAATCGGACCGATCGGCTCAGAAAAACAATTATTTCGAAAACAAACTCCAGTCCATCAAAGACGAGCTTACAAAAATGTACACTTTCAAAATAAATGAAATTGAAATTCAACCATCTGAATCGTATTTCATGACACATCCAAATATGCACGAGAAAGGGGTACTCTGTTATTTTCCTTTAGATAGTTTGCCTAAAGGAGGACATATACTTGATGTTATAAAACAACGAGAAAGAATTGCATGCAAAGATGGATGCGCGCCTACATATTTTTCTATACCTTTCCGTAAAATATAACTTCGAATTATTATGCAAAATATTTTAAAAGTTGGTTTGTTTTATGGTCTTTTTAGCATTCTAACGGCTCTTATTATTGGTGCTATTGATAAATCACTTCTCCTTAATACTTATATAGAGTTCGGAATAATGTTAGTAGGCATTGTCTTCTTAGTTATCGCTGGACGGAAATTCTTTAGAGATCCAGAAGAAGGGCTTCTTTCTTACGGTGGGGCAGTAAAAAAACTAATATTAGCGTGTTTTATAGGATTCGTAATCTCACAAGTTTTTAGTGTCGCACGATATAGTAATGACGAAGAATTTAAAGTTCTTTATAAAGACTTAGCCATTAATTCCTCAGAAACAGGATTGAGAATGGGAATGAATATGGCAGGTGCGAGTGAAGCAGATATAGAAGATAATGTTGCCAAAATCAGAGAAAAAGCAATACAGAGAGAAAATGAAAATAGCTCTTATCCTTTTACTTGGGCCAAACTTCCCATCGTACTACTAATGTCCGCAGTGTATTCTCTATTCTTCTCCCTTATCGTTGCAATCTTTGTGCGGGAGAAGGACACGGCAAATGCCTAAAGAAGATAATATTAGACTTCAAGTTATTTTGGTAGTACTAAAAGCAGGTAATCTTATCTTCTCATCTAAAGTAATACTTGGTCAGTAATATAGAAAACAAGAGCTATCTCATCGTCATCGGCGGCCCCACTGCTGTAGGTAAGACTAGTGTCAGCATAGAACTTGCTAATGCATTCGGTACGGAAATTCTATCCGCTGATAGTCGTCAATGTTATCGTGAGATGAACATAGGAACGGCAAAGCCTTCTAGAGCAGAACGCTCTCTTGCCAAGCATCATTTTATAGACAACATATCAATTCATGAGGATTATACTGTAGGAGACTTCGAAAGGGAAGCCATTGCCTTGTTAGAAAATGAGCTTTTTAAATCTCAGAATACCGTCCTAATGACTGGTGGCACGGGATTATACATCAAGGCTGTTTGTGAGGGTTTGAATAACTTCCCTGAAGTCGATCTCGTGATTCATGAATCCTTAATAAAAGAATACGAATGTAGTGGCATTACCCCCCTTCAAGAGGAATTAAAAAAAGATGACCCAATCTATTTTGAGCAAGCTGATAATAAGAATCCTCATAGAATAATCCGAGCGCTGGGTGTAATACGTAGTTCTGGAAATACTTTTAGTCAGTATTGGAATACGCATAAGACACCTCGTTGCTTCACACCTATTTACATATCGCTAACACTCCCTAGAGAAGAACTCTATAAAAGGATTAATAATCGTGTCGATCTAATGATAAAAGAAGGATTGTTAGAGGAAGCCAGAGCGCTACATGAATTTCGCCATCTCCGAAGCTTACAAACTGTAGGGTATCAGGAGTTATTCCAACATTTTGAGGGGTATTGCTCCATGGACGAAGCAATATCAAAAATCAAGCAGCATAGTAGAAACTATGCCAAAAGACAAATGACTTGGTTTCGAAATCAAGGGAATTGGCATGAAATGGATCCTGCTGACATACCGTCTATTATTTTATGGATAAAGGAGCAAATTAATTGACTCTTGTTCTTATCTTTCTTCTTTATACTCAGAGTATAGTATTTTCGCATTTATTACCTACTTATAAGTAAGCATTGATCAATTCAATTATCACAGGAACGGGATCTGAAATACCTAAAAAGCACATGCCTAATAGTGCTTTCTTAGACCATGTATTCTATGATAAAAAAGGCCAAAAAATAGAAAAACCTTCTATTGAAATTATGGCGAAGCTGGAGCAAATATCTGGTATCAAAGGTCGACGCTATGTAAGTGATGAGATGGATACCGCAGATCTTGCTGTTGCCGCTGCTCGGAAAGCAATCGATGACGCTGGGCTTTCAGCAGAGTCCTTAGATGGTATCATAGTCGCTCATAATTTCGGAAATCTGGAACCAGGTTCCTCCCATGGCAATCTCCTTCCTAATCTTGCTGCTATTGTCAAAAACCGATTGGACATAAAGAGCCATAAATGCCCTGCAATTGACTTGTTATTTGGTTGTCCTGGATGGTTGGAAGCTCTTATTGTAGGACATCAATACATAAAAGCCGGCACTTCAAAAAACATACTTATAGTTGGTGCAGAGCTTATATCTCGGGTATTAGATTTCAATGATTTGGATTCTATGCTATTTGGAGATGGAGCCGGCGCGGTAGTTCTATCCGCTGTGGAAGAAGTTAGCCCGAGAGGCATACTATCGCATACTACTTATAGTCATTGTAATGAAGAAGCTCACTACCTCTATGGCGGAAAAAATACCGAACCAGGTCGTGAAGACGTATGGAGTCCTAAAATGGATGGCCGTAAGGTATTCCGATATGGTATGACCTATCTTCCTAAAGTTATTACAGAAAGTCTCGAACAAGCCAATCTTCAGTTGAAAGAAGTCAAGAAGATGTTATTTCATCAGGCGAATGAGAAAATGATCCGCCAGATTTCAAGGCAATTGATGGATCAACATGAACTCAATGAAGATATAGAAGATCTGGTTCCATTTATAGTTCAAGATACTGGAAACTCTTCCGTAGCGACGATTCCTACGATGATGGACTTTATGAGAAAAGGGAAATTAGGCCATCATACTATTCAGGAAGGCGATAACCTCGTAATGGCATCAGTAGGTGCGGGAATGCACTGCAACAGTGTCGTTTACAGGGCTTAATCAACTTCGATAAATCTTAACTCCTACTTTCTATTTAGCCAATATCCCAACCAGACTCCAATAAGAGTCCATGGAAATACAGCATCTATTAAGTCTGCTATAGAACTGACATCAAATCATATATGATCCAGATAATTGATTGTAAAATAACCAATCAAACCAACACTCAAGGATGTCAAAATTGAATTAGTGAGTGTGAGATTACCAAATTGTAATAAGATCCAAGCGAGTAACATTACAGCAATAAGATCAACTGCAAACCCTCTAATCATATTGGAGCTCATCTTATAATTCAAGGCTTCTTGATATTGTATGGTAGCCCAAGGTTTTCCAACATAGTTCTTCTGAAATGCTTCATTCTCCTTCATACTAGCTTCAAGAGTTGCGCGTGGAAGAAAGTACTCTCCAGGAGCTACTTCAGACTTGGCCAATGCATCTAATATCTCAGCCTGCTGTGGCAAATGATCCATTTGGGAAGCGTGGATGTTAAGCGGTCCAAATGATAAAAACTGCCAAATAAATAGAATCAAAGCTCCCGCTAAGCTACCAATGATAAATTTGCTCATAATAATTTATATTAAGGTCTTTTTAAAATCTATATGCAGCAACATATAATTCCTCCCATCAATAGAAGTGTGACAAACCAATATCCAAAATGTCCCCAGATATACTTCCACCCTCTTCTTTCGAACAATGCTCCAATAGCGATAATTTATAATGCAAAAGTAACTGTTGCCATCCCTCCGTGAAGTGCTCCATGCTTGAAAGAACGGAAGTTCCCCCATGCTCTGCAAGATACGCATCAAAATAGCTCTGAATCTCTGACCTCGCTTCACCAAGACCTGGAATTCCTTGTATAGATTGCATGAATCCATATTGGTGTATCACCATTCCGAATAATGTAACACCTATGAAAAGGCCAAATAAATATGTCAATCCGAAAATCAAAAACATATTACCAGAGTTTGCTTGCTCCTCAGTGAGTCCCGCAGAACGCATCCACACATTTCCAAATACTTTGGGATTATACCAAACCGCTCCTACAGCCAGGCGAATAATCAGCAATTCAGCGTGAGTACGCCTATCTTAAGATAGAAATAGTGTATTTCGTCAGCGGTAAAGGAAACCTCTTCCATACTTGGTTAAGTATTCATTGAGGAGATATTTTCTATATTAATTAATTATCGGTATTAAAGAATCCTAGGCGTTATTGCCTTAGGTTCTATAATTGTTATCAGGAGGTCAGTATCGGTAATTGTATTTGGATTTTT
>JBLIDB010000296.1:0-5416 GCA_047634015.1 Saprospiraceae bacterium | reverse complement strand
AAACTACCTCATTAATAATACTGAACCTTTCTTCTTACTTTGAAATAAGGAAGCATCCTCTGTAAACCCAGCATACCTCAAGATCCATAGATACTCTCCAGTACTATAACTACCGGAATGTCCTGTACCGTCCCATCTACTTTCCGCATTAGATGATTCAAAAACCAATTGGCCCCATCGATCATAAACGCTCAAACTCATAGAGATAATTTCTATCCCCCAAACTCCAAATTCATCATTTACGTTATCTCCATTAGGAGAAAAGCTATTCGGCACATAGACTCTGGTAGGACATTGAGATACAATAATTAAGGAATCAACGCCTATACAACCTTTATCATCTAACACTTCTACTATATACGATCCTTCTTCCTTTATAAAATATTCAGACCCAGTTGCTCCATCTTGCCATAGGAACGCAGCATAATCTCCTACAGTAACAATTATTGCTTCATCATCAACCTTACAAATCACTTGATCGGCTCCAAGATCTGGTAATGGATTTTCATATACCTCCACCCCTACATCTAAAGGAATAGTCTTACAACCTGAAATATTACCTACAGCTTCGTAGATTCCTGCATCTTCTAATTTTGCCGATTCTATAATAGGAAACTGAAGTTTAGAAACATAGTCATTGGGGCCCGACCATTCAAAACTTGCTCCTTCTAAATCTATAGCACTTAATATAATCTCACTTCCTTCGCATCCTGATTGATCTGGCCCCACAGCCAAATCCTGTCTTAGTGATATAAGGACATCTTGGTATAGCGTATCAATATCACCAAAGCAAATATCTTCTACTATTACGGATAAGGGGTACGTCCCTAAATTAGCATATAAATAGGTAAATTCATGAAGATTAGTACGACTGCCATTACCTAAATCCCAATCGATATTATATCGATCAGGAGGAAGTCCTGAATTGAACAATATGGTATCATTTAGACATCCACCTTCTGGGATTGGATTTTCGTTAATATCCACAAATGAAGCACCTCCACTATAGGCATAAGATTCTATATCTCCATATCCATAGGCCATAGCAATGATTCCGCATCCCTCTGTATAGAGTGTATGAGCACCAATCGAGGTGGAGATAGCTGCATATGAGAATACAGCCTCCTCTCCTATTGGAATAAACGAAAAACCACGATCAACGACATTTTGACCATCAATAAACACTAAATCTGCCTCAGCCGTTTTGCAAATTACATTTATATAATTTTGATCAATAGCAAAAAAACCAGAGTTAAATAGCGTAACAGTATCTCTTATTTGCTCTACAGTATTCAGTATTACCATAGATGGATCACCCACACCACCATTACAATTTGATCCTGTGATAAATTGCGCAACAGATATAGGAAAATCACTCTCTATGAATGAGCCCATGGAAGATTCAAAATCATAATATTCTCCAGCATTTAAGCTCGTTTCGAAAGTTCGTTGTCCTTCGATTCTAACTTCTGTGTTATCTACAGAGGCCACTATCCTAAAAAGATCACTACTCGTACCAAAAAAAGAGGAAGCTACATAGCGAGTTCCCCAAGTGCTTATTGGGTACATTTGTTCCAATAGATTATCCATAGCGGTGCATCCTAGTGGCACTTGAGACCATGGTGTTCCTGCAAATAAGGCAAAATCTTTATCTCCCTCGATATAAGTTCCTGTCAGATCAGATAGCCAATTGTCGGCTCTCACTTGATATACTTCTCCTTTATTTAAAGTAACAGAATAGGTTTGTCCTGCTTGTTTCCCGTTTTGAGTATTACCGGATAAAGTATAGCTCACGGTAGTTTCGTCTTGGCTAGCAACAATAAGAAATTCAGGAGGGAACGGACCGCCCATAAAGTTATTTCCCACACCAGTATATGTCATTACGTAGTATGTATTACCTAGTGAGATGGAAGGAAGTACAACACTGGCTTCCGAACGCATCCCAAAGTATTGATGCATGTATACGGAAACATCTTCCTCTGAGGTAATATGTATAGCATTTTCATTTATAAACTCCGACCCAACTGTCTCTGCATAAGAAGGAAGCTGAACAAGCGTCACCTCATTAGCCTCTACTACAAACTCTTGTGAAAAATTTCTTCTTGGCATAGAAATACTACCCTGAGTATTAAGTCTAGAAGTAATCATAACTACCATCGTATTCGCCCCTCTATCCCTATGCTCCATGAATCCAAGCCAAAAGTCTTTGCCTTCGTTGGATTGACTTAAGCAAGGCACACTGAGAGACATTGCAATACATAGTAAAAGCAGTGCCAAAAGAGTTCTCATCATCAACCTTAACATGAATAACTAAAGCAATAATAGTGAATTTGTTGGAAATGGATTTAATTATT
Source organism: Saprospiraceae bacterium (assembly GCA_047634015.1). Lineage (GTDB taxonomy): Bacteria > Bacteroidota > Bacteroidia > Chitinophagales > Saprospiraceae > JAJRXG01. Next base: position 3,062 of record JBLIDB010000296.1, on the reverse strand, counting down.
CAAAAAGCCGTCTTTTTAGCATTTCTTAAATTTATCAATCTTGAAAGTTTATCTTTAATTCCTAAATTTATCTCACTACCTATCCTTTATGAAAGATCACACATACCCGATGCTCATGCTCTTAAGTCTATTAGTGATGAGTTGCACGGGTACTTCTTTAGACTCCACCTCTACCGACAAACCCAATATCATCTACATACTCGCTGATGACTTAGGATACGGAGAGTTAGGTGTATATGGACAGCAACTAATAGAAACCCCCAATATAGATGCGCTCGCTATGGGCGGGATGAAGTTCAACCAGCATTATTCCGGCGCTCCTGTTTGTGCTCCATCTCGTTGCGTGCTGCTTACTGGCAAGCATGCGGGTCATGCATTTGTACGTGGTAATGATGAATGGGGATCAAGAGGCAAAACCTGGGATTATCAAAAAATGTTCGACGATCCAAATTTAGAAGGCCAGCGACCTATGCCCGCGGAAGAAATTACAATTGCAGAAGTACTTAAAGAAGCAGGATATGTAACTGGAATGATTGGGAAATGGGGTCTGGGAGCACCACTTACTGAGTCCATTCCGACGAAGCAAGGATTTGATTTCTTCTATGGCTATAATTGCCAGCGTCAGGCGCATACCTATTACCCAATGCACTTATGGCATAATGAAGAGAAGGTCTTACTCAATAACAAATTTGTAAATCTTCATGCTAATCTTCCCGAGGAAGCAGATCCTAATGATCCAGAAAGTTATCGTGATTTTGAATTAAATGATTATGCTCCAACCTTGATGCACGAAGCTGCATTAGGTTTCATAAATGATAATTCTGAAGATCCATTCTTTTTATATTATGCTTCACCCATTCCTCATTTACCACTTCAAGCTCCTCGTAAATGGGTAGATTATTATCAAAATAAATTCGGCCCTGAAGAGCCTTTTACTGGAAATAGCTACTACCCAAATAGAACCCCTAAAGCTACTTATGCAGCGATGATCTCCTATCTCGATGAGCAAGTTGGGGAGTTAATCACAGCATTAAAGAAGCTTGGAGAATACGAAAACACCCTTATTATATTCTCCAGTGATAACGGCCCCACTTATGTTGGAGGAGTTGATGCGGCAGGTTTTAATAGTGCGGGCCCTTTCCGAGAAGGTGCGGGATTGGTGAAAGGATCCGTTAATGAAGGTGGCGTTAGAGTTCCCATGATTGCGCACTGGCCTTCGACTATCTCGCCAGGGACTACTTCTGAACATACTTCTATATTCTATGATGTATTCCCAACGCTAACAGAAATCGCAGGTATAGCAACACCAAAAGATATAGATGGAATTAGCTTCTTACCTGCTTTAAAAGGAGAAACACAAGAAAAGCATGATTTCCTTTATTGGGAATTTCCATCGTATACCGGACAGCAAGCAATTAGAAAAGGAAATTGGAAAGCAATTAGAAAAAACATACTTAATGGGAATCTTGAAATAGAGCTCTATAATCTGGGAGAAGACCTTCAAGAAAATAATAATGTAGCAAACAAGAACCCAGAAGTATTACAAGAAATGGTCGATCTCATGAAGTCGGCTCATAAAGAAGCTCATTTAGATAAATTCAAAATGGAAGCTTTAGGAGATGTCAAGCAAGCTTATCTGGATGCCCAGACTCGAGCAAAGGTTCTTTATAAAGGTAATAATTTCAAATTAAACGAGGGGTATTTCATTCTTAACGGAAGAACACATATACTCGGAATGGCGCATGCACCTAAAGCCGTTGCTATCTTAGAAGACAAATTAGAAGAGGCGGCAGGTTATAAACTGATTCAGGGTAAAGACGCAAGGCGTCCATTAATAGAATTGACCCCATCAGCTTTGATTCCTCCCGGGAATTACACTTTGACGATTAGCTCCAAAGTTATTGACATAATTGCTTCGGATGATGCAGGATTCGAAAAAGCAATTAAAGATCTGCTTCAATTATTTGACAACAGCATACATAGCAAAATTGAAATGCATAATCCTACTTGGACTTTAGCGTCCTTAGAGGTAGAGATATGATATTGATTATCTACCGTTAATCTACACCATAGTGGATAGAAGAAACTTTATATAGCATTCTATTGCTGGAACACTTGACGTGAGTGTTTTTACCCCGAACTATCATTTCTTAATAATACGGAGTAAACATGATAATATCTTACTCCTTTAGTAGAGCGTATGCTTAGATTGGGTGTTAGAATAGTAGAATTTCCAAAAGAAGGAATACGGGTAGCAATATCTTCTGCTGCAATCCACAAAATATTCGGCGCATTGATAATTCTATCTTCTATGATATCTTTTTATATAATTGCCACACTCCAATATCAGGGATTTCAGTTATGACAACCTGATAGGAGTAAACCACCTAAGAACAAACCACTTGTATACAAGATCAATACGCCTATTCATTTTAACATTTGTCGATAGCGAATTTTTGTCTTGGTACTTCACAACAAATTAATATTTATTAAAAAAACTTTGAATTTTATTTATCTCACTTGTTCTGGTAAGAGATAGCATTAGCAAAATTCTGGCTTTGTTTGAAGGTAAATCGTTTGCAATAATAATCGGTGATTCTTGAGAATTTCTTCCCATAATTCTTCCACCTTTAATACTTGAAGAAATTACAATTGGCTTATGCGTTACAGGGAATTCATAAATTCCCCTAAAACCATTACTAAGCCGACCTCCTGCAAATGAACTGATTACTAATCCTTGGTTAGGTCGATTTGTGAAATAAGTTAAAATATTCGAATCCAATCCAGCATAGTCCTGAACTATATCTATTGCTGGCAAACTATCCAATTCATAAACATTGAATTCACTTTCAAAGGTGTGCGCTTTGATAGGTGAACGGTAAAAAGTTACTTTTTCTGGATCACAAAATCCTATATACCCGAGCTCTGTTGAAGGAAATGCATCGACTCTTCTGTTATGCGTCTTCAATAGATCCCTTCCAGCGCTAATATTATCATTCATGACTACCAAGACGCCCTTTCCAATTGCTTCTGGGGATATGCCTACACGGACAGCATTTATT
>JBLIDB010000295.1:0-5443 GCA_047634015.1 Saprospiraceae bacterium | reverse complement strand
TTGAGATATCTTGTATAAACGGCCATCGGTAATAAAGTATGATTTATCTACTTGTTTCGAAACCGTTGCGTCCAGCATTACACGGACTAAATCTTTTACGTAGATGAAAGTATACTTTATGTCTTTGCTGCCAGAGACAGGGGTGAATCTATATTTCTTTATCATTTCAAATACAAGGAAGAAATCCCTTTCTCCAGGTCCATATACAGCTGTAGGACGTATAATAATTAGTGGTAACCCATCGATAGCTTTTAATGCCTTTTCTGCTCTAAGTTTACTTAGGCCGTATGTCGTGCGAGGAGCAGGATCTGTATCCGCATCAATGACACCATTAGGTGTAGGGTCAGCACTACCATGAGACTCAATACTTGATGTATAAACAAACTTCTTTAAGCCCGACGTCACTTTGATGGCCAATTCCGCAAGCAATACGCTATAGTCTACATTGACCTTCATGTAGATACTATTCTTATGCGTCCGTGTTACGCCTGCATTGTGTATGATATAATCAAACTGGTGTACCGCTAATATTTTCTCGAGTTCGTCAGGATCGTCGAAATTGATAATACAGTATTTGAAGCCTTCTTTCGGAAGCAAATCTTTACTCGAACTTGCTCTTATCCCAGCATAGGTCTCTAAACCTCTACCAATAGCTTCTCTTACTAAGAAACTTCCTACAAACCCACTTGCTCCAGTTATTAAAATCTTTGCCATGAACGCAAGATATATTCTTATTTCAATTGGAGGGTTTGTAGTGGCAAGGAAAATATTGATCGAGTATGGTATCGGTTTGAGTAGATATTACTTTTCTTATATAAATGATACTTTCAATAGTCTTTAGTACAACGGGTCTAATTCACTTGATTTTCTCAATTATTGCCCTTATAAAAGGTGCTTTTATTCTTACTATAAAGAATGGTATTGTTCGACATAAGAAAAATAGGGTATACATATGTAGTCTCTATGGTCGCATGTATAGTCACCTCATTTATGATTTATCGCTTGCTTGCTGGATGGGGGCTGGTTCATTATTTGTCGGTCGTATCTACTGTTGCCTTAATAGGAGGGATGGTTCTCTGGTTTTTGAGAAAGCCTCATGAGGGTTGGATATACTTACATTTTGGGTTTAGGTATTGGTCGGTTATAGGCCTATATGTGGCTTTTATTTCGGACGTTTTTACCAGAACGCTTATTGCCAATATGAAGCTTTTTGGAATTATAATGTTTGTCTTTTTTGGCTGCTGTTCTTACTTTTGTTATAGGAATAAGGCTAAGTGGGTAGAACAGTTTGCATCCGATGCTGATAAGACCTAGACTATTTGAGCCATACTTCAGTAGCACCGCCATCATGTTGGGGGATTCCAAATCGCACTGAGTCATTCATAGCTATGAGATGCTCTACTTCTTTTTTAAGCTGACCGGTACCCTTGCCATGAATTATTTTAACAGATGTTAGATTTAAGGATATTGCCCGATCTATATGTTCTTCGCATCGTTGGACTTGATGATTCAGTATAATCTGTGGAATTTCATTGGCTAACCTTGGATTTAGGACCTCGATATGAAGATCTAAAGTGGAATTAAAGTCACGCGATTTCATGCCTTTGCTGGACGCTATAATAGAATCCAAGATTATCTTCTTAGGTTTTGATTCTTGAATAGCCTGAAGGTTTTGGATCTTTGTAAGAAGGATCTTGTTATTCCATTTTATTCTTGCTCGCCCATCTGAGGAGATCCCTTCGAAGACACCTTCTTTACCTGACGCGATGATCCTCACTTTATCTCCTACCCAAAATTCTCTTTCTACCATTTTTTTATCCCAGTATCTGATTTGCAAATATACATTAGACGACTAATTGTCTTTGGTATCTAACTTCCTTATTCTTGTTTAAATATGAAGAAACCATTTTTTAATATTGGTCTTTTGGGGTTGTTTTTGCTTCCTTTTGCGATATACTTCAACGCTTTAAGCCCCGCCAAGGAAAATATACCTACTGGATATAATAGCTCGATAGTGGCTTTTGAGTTTGTTTCAGATTATGATGAGTTGGACGAAGTATTAGGGCCGCTTTCAGAACATGAGATTCAAAATTTAGATAAGCTTAATCTTTGGGATTTTGGCTTCATGGTTATTTATGGAGGTTTCCTTTTCTTCTTTATTCAAAAATTCGGTCGCGTAAATAAATTGAAACTCCTTGATAAGCTCAAATGGGTAGCATTATTACCAATATTGGCCGATGCTATAGAGAATCTGCAATTACTTGGACTTTCTGAACAGTTTGTAGCAGGACATCAATTGGGAACTGAAGCATTTACGCTCCTTCAGTTTGCCACTTGGACAAAATGGCTGACATTAGCTGTTCTTTTTGCTTTTCTAGGAATTGCATTTACTAGGATAGATAAAAGTAAAGCAATGGGATACATATTGTTCATTCCCATAATACTTGGAGTATTTGCATTGATAATTCAAAATAGGGTACTGATAGATACTTTTAGTCTAAGTATATTCTTGGGTTTTCTAACAATAGTGATTTATTCCTTTATCCATAAAACAAGACAGATCGAGATGGAATAACATAGATTTTCAATCGATGGAAATAAAGCTAGGAATATAAAGTTATCAGATTATATCTTTTGATAATTATCTATGATCATTTCAAAAGCTGTGCCTTTTTCGACCTTGATGGTAAGCACTGCTTCGAGTTTATTAGCAAACGAGTTTATAAGACTATAGCCAAAGGAATCGCCATCAATTATGTCATCTGAATTTACCATTCCGATTCCATTATCTGAGACTAATAAATGGAGTTGCTTATCTTTCTCTTTTAGAACTAAGGTTATTAACCACCCCTTTTGATCTCCAGGAAAGGCATACTTAAGGAGTTAGTGATTAGTTCATTGATTAAAAGCCCCAGAGGGACGACAGTATCTACATCAAGGTTAATATCCGTTCCCCAATCGGAAAGACCACGTATCCAGGTCAATTGATTATTGCAATTATTACTGTCCTGGTTCCCCCGTTTTCAAAACTAATAGTGAGTCCACTCCGGAAAGTGAGGGTCATCAGAAAATGGAAGATTTTGGATGATATTTTTATTTTTCGAACCTCGGTGATGCCTGAGCATCAGGGAGTTGAGAATAATGGAAATATCGCCAAAAGGGCCGTTTCCCGATATTATGACTTTCTGGAGTGGACTCAATAGTCATTTGTTCATTTAAGTAGTTTATGTACCTTTACAAATGCTGAAAATGTAGTCGTTAATTTATCAGATTCTGTTTCAATGACGAAAGATCTCATCCGGAACATAGTGCCAACGCCTCCGATGGTTATGTCATTAGAGAATCAAATTAGAAATATTTGAAAATAGAGTACTTGAATTATAAAACGCTCGAAAACATACATTAGAGAGCCTTAAACAATAAAAACCGGAGCTATGGGAATTTTCAATACTCGAATGACAATAGGAGCTAATAGAGATTATGAGAGCCACCCTTTGGCATCACATTGTTTGGCATAATACCACAATGCAATTGCAACCGCTGCTAAAATTATAGGAAGTATCAAAGTCGACGCGCCACCAAATATCTCCATATAATTAGTGAAGAGAATAGGATAGAATTGGTTAATTAGAAGTGTTATTAAGGATATTAAGAAAAGTAGTATTGCCCACTTCTTTCTAAGGAGTAATCCAATTGATCCTAGTAATCCGGTAGTTACAGCAGTCCCAAAGACTATAAATCCCCAAGCTGGATATCCATCCATAAAAGTCTTTTGATCAGCTGTCATTCCGGCAAAAGTCTGTTCAGGAATAAAGGCGTGGCCTATAAATGAGAATACACCAAAGAGATTCCATAAAATGGCTAATACAGCAATAATTTTGAAAGATGTAGGAATTTGTAATGAGTCGGTCATGATATAATATTCTTCAAAATTAAAACATTGCAGAATATTACAAATTATTTGAAGGGTTTTACCATTTTATACATTAAAAATAACCTTTAAGTCTGGGCTTCTTTGAGCAAGTTGGTTAATGGAGTCTGATGCTATTTGTAAAATGCGCATATAGCCGCCAGTCGTTTGGCATTCCCTCATTAGGATTAGTGGAAGTCCAGAAGGAAGTAGTTGAACTGTTCCTGGCATGACCCCTGAAGAAAGGATACCAGAATATGTGTCTCTTGTTTTTAGCCCTTCCATTCGAAAACCCATTCTGTTACTTTGATTTGATATTACGTATTGAGTGGAAGTGATTATATCCTTGTCTTTATCAGAAAGTAGATGCCACTCTGGTCCTGGTCTTACTTGAATCGCCCCATTGTAATCTATTCTTAGAGGTGCGATATGAACATTTGTACTTATTGGATTTTTAAGCTCATTTATGCTAAGCGTATCACCTGTTCTTATCTGTCGAGGAAAAATCGTGGATAATGGGCTTCTGCTATTAAGAACTATTTGACTTTCTATTCCTCCTTTAATAGCCAAGTATAGGTAGCTCCCTTTTCGAAATTTTCCGATCGATAGTATTGATCCTGATTTAACTTTATAAACTTGATTGGTTTCAATTAGGATATTATCAAGTTCTATAGAAGCTTCAGCACCTGCTAACGCAATAGTAGCACTTGAGGAGAATTGAAGTCTATGACCAGGCATATATAGCTCTAAGAGCGCATCTTCTGGGCTATTACTAAGTAAAGTATTTGCGACCGTAGCACTTTGCATATCCATCGGCCCTGAAGTAGGCACTCCGTATCTCCGGTAACCATATCGGCCGCGATCTACTAATGTAATATAGGTTCCAGCTCTAAGTACTTTTATCATACCTGTGCAATGTTGATAAAGCGGACAGTGTCTCCAGAATTATATATAGAAGGTGGATCTGAAAACGGGTCAAACAAAGACGCAGAGCTTCTTCCGATAATATGCCATCCGCCAGGACTATCTACTGGATAGATGCCGGTTTGCCCAGCGGCAAGCGCTACGGATCCTCTGGGTATTCGAATTCTCGGATCTTTTCTTCGAGGAATATCCAACTCCTTTGGCAATCCAGATAAATATATAAAACCTGGTAAAAAACCAATGAAGTGTATTGTATAAGTAGGGGAGGAGTGCAAGTTTATTATTTCATTGATTGTCAATTGTAATTCTTCACTGAGAAAATCGAGATCCAACCCATAGTTGGTATCATACTTAACTGGAATCTCCCAATGCTTAGATTCTTGTAAGTTTTCAGAAGGCTCTTTTATCTTAGAAATAAATGTTTCTAAAACTATGTTGTCCAACTGCTTATGATTGTAATAAACTAAGAGACTATGATAGCCAGGAACTGTCTCGTAAATAAAATTAGAATAATGACTATTTAGTTGATTATCTACAATTTGAATGGAATGTAAGGTGTTGAGATTTTTTCCTTTTGGCCATTCTACTAATAGGACCCCAGAATTGTAT
>JBLIDB010000294.1:0-5554 GCA_047634015.1 Saprospiraceae bacterium | reverse complement strand
ATAAAGATGAGAAGACCGATTCCAAAATTCTAAGTCTATAAGGACATCTCTCTGATTCGTCCTACCTCCATAGCTGCAAGAACCAGCAACATTCTCATCCTGGATATTGGTAATATTTCCATGTAATACCATGCTCGACAAGTCTAAATCATACCCTCGATCCGAAGCGGCTTTTTCAAAAGCATCAAAATGAGGCCACAACGCTTCATCAACATTAGGATAACCTCTATGTGTAACAAGTGTTTCTGAGCCTATACTTTCATCAAGACAAGAGGCAAAAAAGATAAAGAAAACAAAAAGAATTACTGATTCTACGGCTTTCATAATAGTAGGTTTAGAAGATTGAGAAAGCGTAGATATCTGTATAGGCAGTAGGTGAAATGTTGAGTTGAAAAACCTGATTAGACAGGTGACTTATAAACTTAGCAGATACGCCGATTATTGTGCTGAAGCACCTCCGTGGCGCAAAAACTCCTTTGCAAAAGATAGGCTCAAGGATTTTAGCGTTTTAAGATTTACGTTTAGTAAGGGAGATTCATTCTTGCCTGATGCTATCAGAAGCTTAATATAACCCACTACCATAGTCCAACCTTGAATCGTATGCAGCATAGCGTCTATATCTGGTCTGATACTTCCATCCGCTTTGCCTCTTTCAATTTCCTTAACAGTGAGTTTGAGGGGTAGGTTTTGAAGATCCTGAATTCTTACAAAGTAAATACTACCGACAAGTGATTTGTCTGCATCTTCATTTGACGCATCACGAGATATATTCCGAATCATAGAAAAGTAATCCATGATGGCTTCGGAGTACAAAAAGTGTTGTTCACAAAATTCAAAAAACGAAGAAAATATTCCAATCGTAGATTCTAAGCCCGACTCCTCCTTATGAGCGTCGATACTTGTGTAAAAGACTTCGGAAAGTGCTTGAAAAGCACGATATATTACGGCCAAATATAGATTCTCCTTACTCTGGAAATAGCTATAGAGCGTTACTTTAGTCATTCCCGCCAACTTGGCGATATCATCCATTTTAGCATTCTTGTATCCAACCTCTGAAAATAGAGCTGAAGCCGCATCAATAATGCGGTTCTCTTTGATCTGCTTCTTGGATAATTGCATATTCCGGACTCGTTATCTTCCTAAATTCTATACTACAAGTGTAATGCACTTAAGGCGTATATTCGTTACACCTTCCACAAGAAATGAAAAAACCTTAACTATCAGTAAAGATAGTTAAGGTCAAAAAAATTTATTACCCTAAAAAAAACCAATTGTTACTACTCTACAACCAAATTCCATGCCGTACTAATAGCTGTATATATTAAAATTCAAAAAAAGTACTTTTGCACCAATTAAGCAGATCAACCTCTTTATGACTGAAGTAAAAAGTGAATTACCGGAGCTCTTAGCTATTTTAGATTTAAAGCATTTAGGCCCAAGAACTTACGAAGGAGTAAATCTGGATATTGGGAGTCCTCAAGTATATGGAGGACAAGTACTCTCCCAGTCTCTCGTAGCATCAGGAAGAACGGTACCTGAAGATAGAGGACTACACTCCATGCACGGATACTTCGTGAAAAGGGGCAATAATGCCTTACCTATCCAGTATGAAGTAGAAGAGGTTAGCAACGGAGGTAGTTTTTGTACACGAAGGGTAAAGGCTTCTCAAAATGGTGAAACCATTTTTATAACGGCCGCCTCCTATCAGAGACCTGAAGAAGGCTTTGATCATCATTCTGGGATGCCGAATGTATCCCAACCGGAAAGTCTAAGTTCATTTCCAGAAATATTCAGCAAGCTTGCGGAAGAATTTGAAATCAAACCCAAAGGAATATTCGCTGAAGGAAGCGCTATTACTTTTCGCCCCGTTACGTTTTATAATCCATTTAATCCAGGTATTCAACCAGCAGAAAGTCATGTATGGTTTCGTCCGAACGGACCTGTTGATATTAGCAATAAGGCTTTCATGAAAATACTTTTGTCCTATGTATCGGATTTTAATCTTTTGCTGACTTCTCTCTTACCTCATAATGTATCCATATTTACAGAGCCATTGTTTGTAGCAAGCCTTGATCATGCTATGTGGTTCCATAGAGATGTAGAAGTTGATGACTGGATGTTATACAGTATAAAGAGTCCAAGTGCAAGCAATGGTCGAGGTTTTTGTACTGGTAGAATATTTAGTAGAGATGGTCGCCTATTGGCCTCTGTCACCCAAGAAGGCTTAATTAGAAAGTATAAAAAATGAGCCTAAATCTCGATCCCTTACTTCGTCGATACTGTGAGATGCTTTCTTCTCCCGACCTTCCTGTAATGGAGGCTATAGAACGAGCTACACAACTCAAAACACCAAAGCCGCACGACGCATCTGACCCGATTCAAGGCCGATTACTTAGGTTACTTTCTACGCTCGCAAAGCCAAAATTTATTCTTGAAATCGGAACAATGAGTGCCGTCGCAACTATTAATCTAGCAAAGGGTTTAGTCGAAGGAGGTAAGCTAACTTCAATAGAATATAATTATGATCTGCAACCTCTTATTCATGAACACCTTACTGCCGCTGGAGTAGAAGACAGCGTAAATGTCATCTATGGGATAGCCATGGATGTTATACCAACGATTACAAACCAAATTGACATCCTTTATATAGATGCTGCCAAGCGCGAATACAAGTCATATGTTGAACTCCTTATCGATCAAGTCAATATCGGAGGTCTTATCATTACAGATAATGTCCTTTGGAAAGGGGAAGTGGTACAAAATGACAAATCCACTATGGCACAAGCACTCGACAACTTCAATCATTATATCAAAAAGCGAAAAGATTTGGAGTCTGTAATTATTCCCTACAGAGATGGACTTTCTATAAGTCGCAAAATCTCTTAATTATGTCCGGCGTATATATTCATATTCCCTTCTGCCGCCAGGCATGTCATTATTGCAATTTCCATTTTAGCACTTCTCTCTCGCGAAAGTCACAAATGATAGATGCGATTTGCAAGGAAATTCAACAGAGAGACATATCAAATTATAATAATACGCTTGGAAGTATATATTTTGGAGGTGGTACTCCTTCCCTTCTTTCTAAAAGTGAATTGGGAAATATTTTTGAAACGTTAGCTAAGAAATTCACTTGGTCAGAATCTATAGAAATAACACTTGAAGCGAATCCTGAAGATATCTCTGCAGCATATTTAGCAAATTTAAAATCTATCGGAGTAAACAGACTGAGTGTCGGTATTCAATCTTTTGATGCGGAGGACCTCTCCTACATGAATAGAGCGCACTCGGTAGCACAAAGCCATAGTGCCTTAAATTTAATAAACGAGGAGGGATTCAAAAGTTACACGCTGGACCTCATGTTTGGTTTAATCAACAGAACTACCCAAGATTGGGAAGACAATCTGGCCACCGCTCTAAAATATAGTGCTCCACATATTTCATGTTACAATCTAACTATCGAAGAACAAACGGCATTTGCTAAGTGGAAATCAAATGGCAGTCTCTTAGAAAGTAAAGACAGCATTCAAAAAGAACAATATGATCTTGCCGAATCCATCCTTACATCAAATGGATACGCTCACTATGAAATCTCTAATTACGCCATAGAAGGACATAATGCCGTTCACAATTCTAATTATTGGAATAAAATTTCTTATATAGGATATGGGCCTGGAGCACATTCATATAGCAATGGTGCAAGAAGTTGGAATGTTGCAAATAATTCCAAATACATACGTGCAATTGATAAGAACATTTCTTGTCAAGAAAGTGAAGAACTCAGCCAAGCTGATCAATTCAATGAACTAATAATGCTAGGACTACGCACCAAAAAAGGAATTGCAAAGAAGGATATCGAAAAACAACAACCTCCTATTCAAAAGCACTGGAACGCCCTCTCTGCGGATCTTCTAAAAGAAGGCATTTTGATCGAAGAGAATGAAGCCTTTTCTTTAGATCACTCTTGGTGGTACCTTTCTGATGATATAGCATCAAGATTATTTTTGGAAAATTAAATGTGAAAATGAAAAAAAAGCAATACATACTTTATTCTGCCCTTCTTCTAATTCTAATTACAAGTTGTGTTTCATTGCCATCAGGAGACTTTACAAAAGGATCCAACGCAATAGACTACAGCAATATTGATAGATGGGCAGCCCACCCTAATAAAAAAGACCCTGCTGACTCAGTGCCAGCCCCTATTGCCGCATTAAATTATAAAATCTCTGATGTAGATGTATTCTACCTTCACCCAACCACTTTTATAGGTAAGGCCTCCGTCGGAGAATGGAATGCTGATATCAATGATGCTAAACTAAATGAACGAACCGCCTTTCCTCTCAAGTTACAAGCGAGTATCTTCAATCAAGTAGGTCACATTTACGCTCCAAGGTATAGACAAGCTCATATTCAAACATATTTCGAGGAAGACAAGCGAAAGACAAAGGAAGTATTCGAATTTGCTTATAATGATATCAAGAATTCGTTTGAATATTATCTCAAGCATCATAATAAGGGACGTCCTATTATAATCGCATCTCATAGTCAAGGGACTACACATGCTATGAGATTAGTAGAGGATTATTTTGACAATAAGGAATTGAAAAAGCAATTGATCTGTGCCTACCTCATAGGAATGCCTGTGTTAAAAGATGCTTTCCAATCTATAAATACTTGCGAGGATGCAGCAGATACGAACTGCTTTGTCTCGTGGAGAACTTATAGAGACGGGTACACTCCAGAATTTGAAACCGGAGACTCTATTTCTGTTACGAATCCTCTTAATTGGAATTCCCAGCCCCAACTCATAGGCCAAGAATCTCATAAAGGTTCAATTCTTCGGAATTTTGATAAAATAATTCCAAATATCGTAGAAGCCAGAATTTATAATGGTATGCTCTGGACTAACAAACCTAAATTCCCAATGAGTTTCCTCTTTACTCGTAAGGATTATCATATTGCAGATATGAATTTCTTCTACGTAGATATTCAGGAGAATGCAAGGGAAAGAACAGAAGCATTCTTGGATAAGAATGGAGATTGAAGCCTATAGTATAGTCTTTGAAGAAGTGTAAAGTGAAAATATTTATGACAACGGGTTTTATACTCATTAATCAATATTCGGACGTATAGAATCAGTTTGATAATTCAATGGGTGTAAAACCCATTGGCAAGCCCAGTTGGATAATTACTCTTGATCCATTCGTATCTCTTATAGACTTGTACATGCGCCACTTCGGAGACTTGGCATTCAATTGAAATCCATATGTTGATTTTTAGAAAGATACAGAACATTTCATTGAGCTATCATCCATCAAAGTGAGAATATAGTCGCCAATGGTTTTATACCCATTGATCAATATTGGGTTAATTATCTCAAGATTTTTCTAAAATAGGTGTGATTATTCAATATGTCTCTTTATTCAATGGGTGTAAAACCCAATGTGGGGGCCTGTTGGCCCTTTTTTACTTTCTACCGATTTGATTTTTAAGGGTTTGTAGTTCTGATTCTGTAAGATCTCGCCACTTTCCAGAAGGAAGATCTGCAAGTTCG
>JBLIDB010000293.1:0-5558 GCA_047634015.1 Saprospiraceae bacterium | reverse complement strand
GCCTAATATCTTAGATAACGGAGATACCACCAAACAACTATTAGCATGAAGTAGATATTTGCTATTTAAAAGTTCAGACAAATGGACACCTACACATAGGCATAGATCAGAGTTGCTATTCAAATATTATCCCGAGCTTGAAAAAGCATATAAATTAAGCAGAAAGCTAGCGAAGATATTTGAACAAAAGACGACAAAAGAGATTGCGTATAAAAAAATTGCACTATAGTATAATGACGTAGAAGCATCAGGGTTTAAATCATTTTATACAATAAAGAGCCATTAGAATCAAATCCTCAACTACTTCAATAATCGAAGTACCAACGCATCTGCAGAATCCTTTAATGCCAAAGTGAAAGGCCTTAGAAGACAATTCAGAGGGGTTGTTAATGTAGAATTCTTCCTCTATCGATTAGCTAAGATATATGCATAACCCCCTAACTTTTCATCTTGATCCATTAATTTCTTCTAATTCTCTCGTATTTACTATTGCGTTCCTTTGAATAATTTGAAACCTTTTTGGCTCCAACAATTGTTCAATGGCCATTCATAGAGGTTCTCAATGAATATACATGATCTTCAATATGTAACCGCACGCAGTAATCGTCACTTTGTATCCAAATAATATCTAAAAGCGGCACAAACTTTTTCTTCCTTCCTATTTTTACACTGATCACCTCATCAACATCTTATATTTTAGCATTTCGTAATTCAGCATAGAGCTTTTGATATTCATCTTTAAGCACTGCCAATTCGTATACTTTGAGATTCAATTCTGTTGTATGATTATTATAAAGCGTATAAAGGATAAATCCACATTAAGCAGAAAGAAACAGTGGAGCTTTTTGAAAAGTAAAAAATAAGAGAACTTCACCAAGTTCATTTATACCTGCGTTGTTCATTATCATTTGAGCAATGCTGATAACAATCAGTGTACAAAACATAACTACTCCTAACACTGCCAAATATTGGCTGCCTCTCCGAAAATTCAAGTTTTTAAAAGCGGGAGGATATTTATAAAGATATTTCCCAAGTGGTATTGTAGACATTAACCAAACACTCCATCTTACAAGCTATCCTTTTAGATATACGAGAAATTGAATTTCGGCCTATGTACCAAATCAAATGCCTATACAAAGGAGTATTACTGGCATCCTTCAAAGAAGACAATTAACACAAAATTCCCAATCTCAAATAATCGGAGAATGTATTTGCTATTATGCCTTTTCATCAACATATGGTTGTTGTTTATAGAACGAGATTAAGTCTTCGGTCGTCCTGTCAAAAGTAGAAAGCTCTAACAAAGAAAGCATAATCATTCCTCCAAATGCTGCTAATTACAGCAGTATTGCAGGGAAACTGCAGAGGAATATGAACTTTTCATTAGGATTCGTAGGTTAGGATATCGAAAGAACTCTTACTATCTAAAAGCGATAAATGAAATTTTATGACCTCTCACTTCTCATTTCTCACAAGATTCTATCCTATGCCTAAAAGTCAAAGGGGGCAATTCCGTAGAGATTTGCTTCCTTTGACATCCCTGTTATGTCTCCTTTTCACAATTAGTTCTTGCTCTACAAATCACCATAGAGAAGCTGATACGATTTATTACAATGGAAAGATCATAACAATGGAGGGAGATGAACTTCAATATGTAGAGGCTGTAATTACATATCAAGATAAGATCGTCAAAACGGGTACTCTTGCTAACTTAAAAAAAATAAGTGCTGCTACTATTGAACGTATAGACCTAAAGGGGGCTACAATGCTACCAGGTTTTATTGAGCCTCATCTCCATCCGCTCCTGGCTACAATACTAATACAAACAGAGATCATTGCTTTTAATGATTGGAATCTGCCTAATGGCTTATTTCCAAAAGCAAGAGATCAAGAGGAGTATATACAAAGACTTGATGATGCTATAGAGAGGAGTGGAAACGCAGATGAATTATTCATTACTTGGGGATATCACGAATTATATCATGGGGACATCAATAGAAAAATGTTAGATAAACGCTATCCCGATCGGCCCGTTCTTATCTGGCAGTATTCATTCCATGAGGTCATTCTAAACTCCGCAGCCGTGGCATTCCTTAATATCGATCAAGAGAAAGCGGGACTACATCATCAAGTCAATTTAGAAGAAGGAAGATTCTTTGAGCGCGGTAACCAATACTTTGTAGCCCCTAAATTATTTCCAATAGTCCTAAGTCCTAATCGGGCAATTAAAGGAATCCAGCTTACAGCAAAGGCTATTCAGGATGGAGGCATCACCACAGTTGCTGATATGGCAATGCCATTATTGAACTTAGATATGGAGTTGAATTTAGTTCAACAAGTATTAGAAAAAGAAGATGTTCCTTTCAGGACTTTTCTAATTCCAATGGCCTCTTCATTTGCTAAGACTTCTGAACAATTAGAAAGAGCGTTCGAGACTATCGATACCTTAGAAAAATTAAACACGAATAAAATTAAGTTTGTAAAACAAATAAAACTAATGGCCGATGGTGCTTTCTATGCACAACTCATGCAGATGGCAGAACCCTATACTGATGGACATGAGGGTGAGTGGCTTACGGAGCCAGAAGAGTTTAAAAAATATGCGGCCTTCTTTTGGGAGAAAGAATATCGGATTCACGTACACGCAAACGGTGATAAGGGTGTAGAAATGGTGCTCAATACATTAGAGGAACTTCTTGAATCCAAACCTAAAACCGGACATCGATTTACGCTTCATCATCTCGGCTATGTCCGTGAAGATCAAATAGATCGAATGGCCAAATTAGGTGTTCATGCAAGTATTCAACCATACTATCTCTATGGGATCGGAAGTAAATACGCAGATACTGGTCTTGGTAAAAAGCGTGCGCAACGTATCTCCCCAGTTGGTTCTCTAATAGAGCGCGATATTATCACTTGCTTTCATTCAGATTTTTTCATGGCCCCTGTAGCGCCACTAATGCTAATGTGGGTCGCTGTAAATCGTAAAACGATGGATGGGCAAACGTTTGGAGCGGAACTTCGTGTCAGCCCTTGGGAAGCACTAAAAGCTGTGACAATAAATGCTGCCTATCATTTGAATCAAGAAGATATAATAGGATCAATCCAAGCTGGCAAGAAGGCTGATTTTGTGATTCTCGAAGAGAACCCACTTGATGTAGATCCAGAAATGATAAAAGACATAGAGATATTAGGTACTGTATATGAAGGTCGCAGATTCTTTTCAAATTAGAAACCTTCAACATTCTGATTTACAAATACCACGATTCGTAAATCGATTCATTAGTCAAAGACTTCTTAGAATTCGGATTTTTTAATAATTCTAATTGTCGTGGTGAGAGATATTGATTCGGATCTTCTCCTTTACCCAGAGCGCTATTCACCAATGATTTTTGTAATTCCATCATCGGAACAAATTGATAATGAAAATGAACTAGATAATACTTGTCTTCACCATCCTTGCGATATTCCCCTGGCTTTCTATCTACTACTTTTTCTTTCACATGGGCAAATACCTTGTCAGCACATTTTACCCTTGAGGCTCCTTTCGCGATCCTTTCAAGATTCGTGACATTCTTATCCCATGTTACTTTGACGACTTCTTTACCATGCATATAACCCGCTTCGGTCGAAAGAACACCATCGATCCGAGCAATCTCCTTCTCTCCTGTCCAGAAACAATACATACTTAGATATGCTTCTTCTGATCCCTCTTCATTGGCTCGTAATTCTCTTTCTAAGGATCTTACATAATTTGGAATCTCCCTATTTGTTTCTTGAACCACCTTAATCATAGAAGTCAGCAACAAATAAGGAGATCTGAAATTGCTAATGCGAGTTGCCATATCCCCATCCGTTTCGTTGATCAATCTCACAACCGGATTGTTCCAAGCAGATTCACCAAAACGTTCAAGCACCTTTTTATCAGGCCCTCCTTTATTATTGTGAATTGCCAATGGTACAAAGGCGGTCTCAATAAATTCAACGATCAATGGGTGAGACAAGATTTCTGTACCATACCGAGTACAATTACTGCATCCAGGAACCTCTTGAAAGAATAAGAAAATTGGCTTCTCACTTTTCTCTGACTCCTCCATGGCAAGATCATAAGATCGCAACCATTTTACTTTTCCAAGTTCGATCGGGTTCTCCTGAGCTGAAATCAAATTGTCAGCCAATAGTAATATGATTAACCCAAGAAGTCGATTCGTCTGTATCATCTCAGTATTGAATATTTGAATGCAAATTAATGAAACGTAATAGCGTATGACTATTCGTATTTTACGAGCCATAATATAAGAACATGAAATATATATTTGTCTTGCTGCTACCATTTCTGGCTTGTACACCGGAGATGAATCATCCCACTGATACTGTTACGGAATCGACAACTCCGAAAGGTATAGAAGCCAAAGCAGCTCAAAATTTGCTCGTCATGCCTTTGAATTGCGTGACTGTAGAATATCCCAATAAACTTGGTCAAACGATCGGAGGCTATAAAGATCTAAAATCTCCTAAGGAGCTGCATCCTTCTTTTTACGGGTGTTTTGATTGGCACTCTGCCGTTCACGGACACTGGTCTATCGTAAGATTACTGAAGCGCTTTCCTGATCTTGCAGATAGAGATAAGGCAATAAACTTTCTACAATCGCATATTACATCAGAGAATATAGAGGTCGAAGTTGCCTATTTCAAAGGCAAACATAACAAAAGCTATGAACGGATGTATGGATGGGCGTGGCTCCTAAAGTTGGCTGAAGAGCTACACACATGGGATACTCCTGAAGCGCAAGAAATGAGCACTATTCTCCAACCATTGACTGATATCATTATCAGCGGGTATGTGGAATATCTGCCAAAATTGAATTATCCGATTAGAGTAGGTACTCATACAAATACGGCGTTTGGACTTTCATTCGCGCATGATTATGCCATTAGTGTAGAAAATAAAAACCTCCAAGTAATTATAGAAGGTAGGGCAAAAGACTTTTATATGCAGGATGCTGATTGTCCTATAACCTGGGAACCCAGTGGACATGATTTCCTTTCTCCATGTTTAGAGGAGGCAAACCTCATGGGTAGAATTCTAAAACCTGCAGATTATGAGAAATGGTTAACGGCCTTTCTACCCCAACTTTCTAATCCCAAATATTCATTAGAACCGGGAATCGTAAGCGATCGCAGTGATGGGCATTTGGTACATCTCGATGGGGTTAATTTCAGTAGAGCGTGGTGTCTTTACGGTATAGCCAAACGACTTCCTAAATACGAACACTTGAATGACATTGCTGAACAACATATTGGTCATTCATTAAATGATGTTGTTGGCGATGATTATGAAGGAGGACATTGGTTAGGAAGCTTTGCAATCTATGCTTTGGGTGAGCGGGGTGATTAAGATTTAGACCTCTAAATCCTTATTTGTGATTCAAATTCAACCTTCTTTAGTCGAAGCTTGAGTCCACTCCAGAAAGTAGTCAAAATTGACATGGGACTAAATTTATAAAATTGAAAAGTGCTGGATTTCATTTTTATAATATCTTGTAGTAGAAGCATTC
>JBLIDB010000292.1:0-5565 GCA_047634015.1 Saprospiraceae bacterium | reverse complement strand
ATTAGTTATAATCGTCAATCAGGACAATTATTAAATCATTTCTGATTTAAAGAGAATAAACATACTGAATAGAGAATAAATAACTCCGCAGATTATTGAGATCCAAGACTTGATTTTGATCTAAAATATTAGTGATACTAGTTTCAAACCTAAGATTGAGTCCGGATTTTTTACTTACTGAATACGTCAATCCAATATTTGGAGAAATGTCAAAGGAATTAAATAGTTTAGTATGATCTGCAAATAGAGAATTTTCTGATGTGATGTCGAAAAGCCGGCTTATGGCAATGCCCAAGCGAACTCTGATTCGATGTTTCTGAATTTCAGATCTATAAGCAGAGTCGAAATAAAAGTCCAATGGAATGGATAAATATGTCAGTTTAGTATTTTGTTGATTTCCGGAGGATTTAAAAGAGAAGGAATTACTGCTGCCTTTCTCATCATAGAAAAGGCCTACAGAAAGGCCTCCACGAGTATAAAGCGCATAATTTATTTGTGTTCCTGCCCTCAATCCAAACTTGCGATAACCCATTAAATCATCTCCATCTAATTGGCTTATATTCGAACCAACTACGAATTGTACTTTGAATCCTTGTGGACGCTCGATTCTGTTTGTCACTTGAGCAGTAACAATCTCAAGCATAAAAAAGGATAACATAAAATAGAAGAGAAGATATATTAGGATTTTCTTCATATTATAGACGGTTTACATATCTTGCGCAAAATTTGTCACACGGATATATGGCTAAAAATACAACGCATTATCATCTTCAGAAGCTGGTAACCAAGCTAAAGGAGTTTGACTATACAGTGAGATTTGAGAAAGGAAATTTCAAAACAGGTTATTGTATCCTGGAAGATCGTAAAGTGATAGTTGTCAACAAATTTCATGATGTCGAGGTTAGAATTGATAATCTCCGTCAAATTTTAGCCAATCTGGTCCAGGCTACAGCAGCATAGTAATTTTCGAGACTAAAACACAATTGTGTAGTTCCAGGATTGTAGCTTCACCTTAAGAGTTTGTTGTAAATTGGTATTTGAGTCGACGATGTAATTTTTTTCCGCAAAGTATGATTATGAAGTATAGCTAAAGCTACACGACAGAAGAACAACAATGAACAGGATATAATTTTACGCAAGTTGACCAAAGGATCTAATTATAACAAGCGATAGGATGGTATTTACATTATTAGGAACTGGAACTTCTCAAGGGGTGCCGATTATTGGATGCCAATGTGAGACATGTATTTCTGATGATCCGCATGACAAGCGTTTAAGAGCCAGTGCATTAATTCAATCTCAGTTATCATCGGTATTAATAGATTGTGGTCCAGATTTCCGACAGCAGATGTTACGAGAGAATGTTGACAGATTAGATGCTGTCTTAATAACTCATGAGCATAACGACCACATTATAGGATTAGATGACCTAAGGCCACTTATTTTTAGGAATAGAAAAGCTATGAAAATATATGCTGAAGCGCGAATCCTTAATGAAATTAGAGAACGATTTGCTTACGCTTTTCAATATCAAGCTTATCCAGGAGCACCGGCTTTTGATCTCATCCCTATTCTCCCAGGAGATGATATAAAGATAGGAGATATTCAGGTTAAGGCTCATAGAGCGATGCATGGGCCACTTCCTATACTTGGGTATTCAGTAGCTAATAAGATAGCTTATTTCACAGATACGAATGAAATTCCTCCAGAAACCTTATCAAAAATGAACAAAACACCTGTTTTGATTCTTGATATGTTAAGAGAGAAAAAACACCATAGTCATAATAGTTTAGAAGGAGCGATCAAATTGGCTCATAAAGTGAATGCTGGACAAACATATTTTATTCATATGAGTCATATGATGGGACCAGCAAAAAAATGGTCACAAACGCTGCCTCCAAATATTTATGCTTCATATGATGGTCTTTCATTTGAGATTTAAAACTTAAATGCATAGTTTAACATCGTAAACAATTTTTGTATGCGCTTCAGGTTTGTTGTTTTGTTTATTGGCCTTTGTTTCTTAGGTATTAAGAGTTCAGATCTTAGTGCTCAACAGCAAGTACAGTGGACGCAATACATGCTCAATAAATATACTATCAATCCAGCCTATGCCGGATTGGATAAGTCACTTAGCATTACAACTGGAATAAGATCTCAGTGGAGTACGTTCGAGGGATCTCCGAAGACTCAATTCGTAAATGCTCACCTACCGCTCTATTTTTTAAGTGGATCCTTGGGTATAGGTCTAGTAAATGATATTATTGGTCCTATCGGCAGAACGGAGGCTTCGATATCATATAACTACGTTATAGAAAATCAGCTTGGATTATTTTCTGCGGGAGTTAGATTTGGAGGGCAACAAGTTAGACTGAATAGTCAGTTATTGCGAACGCCAGATGGGAGCTATCAAAATCAAGTGATCGATCATCAAGATCCATTGTTAGGTGTTGTGAATCCTAATGGATTTAGTCCCTTATGGTCTATAGGAGCTTACTATATAAAAGATTTATTGGAAGTAGGAGTAGCGCTAGATAATTTCCCAGAGACTAATGCTACGGCAGGAACTACTACTTATACTTCTTCTCAAACAATTAGCTTATCTGCTTCTTACCAATATCCAATTACTGAATTGATTTCTGTAGAACCAAATCTATTTGTGAAGACAGATGGAGTTCAGACGCAGGTGGATGTAGGAGTTCTTGCCTACTATCATACTGTATTCGCGGGATTAGGAATTCGTGGATTGGGAGGTAATAGCAGAGATGCACTTGGCGTTATAGCAGGAACTCGGTTAAGTAAGAAAGTAAGACTTTCTTACTCATTTGATTTAGGTTTGTCAAATCTTTCCGATTATCATGATGGAACCCATGAATTTATTTTTAATTACAACCTATCGAAACCTATAAGAACAGGAGAGTTGCCAAGAATCATATACAATCCAAGATATCGTTAATTTGCTTACTTATTCTCTACCGAACGTAGCTTTTTTGATTTTTTTACGATTTTCTTAGGGGTATATGCAGCATTCATGTGTCTAAAGGATGACATTGCTTAAATCATAAGATTTTGAGCGGATAAATTGATAGATACTTTACACTCCGAGATAATAACTAAGAGATTAGCACGTTTTTTGGAGGTTGGATAAATGTGTGGTTCGTATCATTTATTTAAGGACCCGAAATAATATCTTACGGAATTAAGAGTTTCTATAAAATCTTGATTCATCAAAGCAGAATTTAAATAAGTCTCAATGACGTTTAGACACTTCAAAATAGCCCTTTGTTTTTGCATTGTAGTTTTACTATTTGCTTCATGTGGGAAAGATCAGGCAGGCCAATTAGTTGGAGCTGACGATCGACCGAAATGGAAAGGAGCTATTAACCCACAAGGTATGGTTTATGTTCCGTCTGGCTACCTCAATATCGGTCAGAGTGATCAGGATATATTTAGTAGTTATACGCAGCGTCAGAAAACAGTCTCTATGACTGGTTTTTACATGGATGAGACAGAAATTACGAATAATGAATATCGCCAGTTTGTTAAGTGGGTAAGAGATTATACTGCGCATGACATGTTGGGTGACTATACGGTTGATGAAGATGACCCGGATGCCGAAGAAGTAATCGACTGGGAATTAGAATTGGACTATACTGATCCAGCATTAGAAGAGCTCTATCACACAAAGGAGATGTCTCTAACTGGACGAAAGGAGTTCAACGACGAAATGTTGGAATATACATACAGCTGGATTGATTGGAAGAAGGCGGCAAAAAGTAGAGTGGGAGTAAGTCGAGCGGATGTGATTGTGAAAAAAACTGTACCTGTTGCTCCGGATCGCTTTGTTTGGATTAGGGATTTCTCATATAGCTATAATGAGCCTATGACACGTCAATATTTCGAGAGTCCGGCATTTGATGAATATCCTGTAGTAGGTGTTACATGGCCTCAGGCCAAGGCGTTCTGTCATTGGAGAACGCAATTATGGAATGCTGAAGTCGCTGCAGATGAAGCACTTATAGAAGATTTTAGACTCCCTACAGAATTCGAATGGGAATATGCATCAAGAGGAGGGAGAGATATCGCGCCTTATGGATGGGGAGGATATTATGTTAGAAATAGCAAAGGATGTTTACTTGCGAATTTCAAGCCTGGAAGAGGAAATTACGCCGAAGATGGCGGATTACATACCGTAGCAGTAGGGTCTTACTTCCCGAATGACTACGGATTATATGATATGTCTGGAAATGTTTCAGAATGGACAGAAACGGCATATACACCTAACTCATACACACAAATTCATGATCTTAATCCTGATCTTAAGTATGATGCGAAGGAAGACGATCCTGAATTATTCAAATTAAAAGTTGTAAGAGGAGGCTCTTGGAAGGATATCTACTACTTCCTCCAAACAGGAACGAGAGATCGAGAATTTCAAGACTCTGCTAAGTCGTACGTAGGATTTAGATGTGCGATGACATTCTTAGGAAGAAGCATCAATGACTTTTAGTCTTGATGACACATTTATATAATACACACTGATCAAAACTCAACTTTACTAAACCCCAAATTTTCTACAATTAAAATTAATTTAAAATGAGTTTTACACATTCATCTGGATTCAAATACCTTAAGAACTTAATTATCGGTGTAGGAGCGGCCCTCGTAATGATGGGAGCGCTTTGGAAAATCCAATCATGGGAGATGCCTATTATTGCAGGCATGAAGTTCGACCTTTTAACAATTGGACTCGTAACAGAAGCGTTCCTTTTCTTTGGGTTGGGGGTTATCGGACCAGAAAAAGATTACTACTGGGAAAAATTATACCCAGGTGTTGATAAGTACAATGCGAAGTTAACACCTCTTTCTGCTGGATCTATAGCAGCAACTGAGACTGACAGCCGTGCATTGAACGCAGAAGCAGTAGAGGGGAAATTAGGTGGAATGCTTGATGAATTACAATCTATGTCCAAGAGCTTAGGTTCGCTTAAAGCACTCCAAGAAATAGATTTCGGCGAGACATCAAATCAATTAAAGTCTGCACATAATTTCTATACTAAGTTGAATGAGGCAATGTCAACATTGAGTGATACTGTTGAAGATACAAAAGAATACAAGGAGCAAATGTCTTCGTTGAATAAGAACTTAAGTTCGCTTAATGGCGTCTATGGCAACATGTTGAGTGCTATGACTGTCAAGCAATAATCTTTTATTCATTATTTATAAATTAAGAATTTAAGTTATGGCGATTCCTAAAGAACCCCGGGCACTTATGATTAATATCATGTATTTGGTATTAACAGCGATGTTGGCCCTCAATGTATCCGCAGAAATATTCAATGCTTTCAAAGTAGTGGACAAAGGACTTAAAGAGTCTAATTCTGCTATGGAAGAAGCGAATAATGCGCTACCTGAGGCAATTCGTACTGGTGCAAAAAAGAAAAGTACACTTGCGACCTATGCAGAACGTATTGATCCTGCAAGAGATGCAGCAAAGAGTATGGCTGAAGAGTTGGAGGGTATCATGGAGAAACTCATAGACATGAGTGGTAACGAAGATGGAGA
>JBLIDB010000291.1:0-5596 GCA_047634015.1 Saprospiraceae bacterium | reverse complement strand
TGCGCCACATCTCATAAGGCTTAGCAGCTTGCCTATGGCTTTTTTGCTGTAAGCACCATATTCTTTTTTATAGGGGCTCACTCCTCTTGCAACTATACTTGCTGCTTCCTTGGATAATCCAATCTTGCTATTCTGTAGCGCATTGATTACTTCCTCCTCTTTCTCTACCAGAGAGTATAAGGCGTGCCAGATAAACTCCATCTTGGTTTTATCTTCTAAGATGTTGATCGCGTCTTCGATCGACTTTATGGTTTTGAGGCTTGGGTTATCTTCTTTTTTATGGGCTTTGAGACCAGCTTTCAATACCCTTAGTAGCTCACTCTTGGTTTCATTCCCTTTGAGCTTAGCACCTTCTTCGTAATTTATTCTATAACCTGCAGTGCTAAACCCAAATAATTTTAAGATATCTTTTTCTACTACTTCCTTCTTCCTATCAAAAAGGCGGAAGAGTTTGGCCTTTGATTCGTTAGTCAATACCTCTATACTCACATCATGATTAAGATGAAGTATAGCCCTATCATCCTTAAATTCTTTTTGAAGAATTCTAAGGTTATGTATTACGCTCCATATTCTCAGTTCTTCATATAATGGATGTGATTTAGCGATTCCTTTTATAGCCTTGGTTTTTAGAACTCCCTGGTGGTAAAAACTATACTTTTCATACTTACAATTGGCTATAAGGTACTTTTTAGACTTTAGAGGTCGCTGATAATAAAGGATATCTTCTATTATAAGATACTTGATTGATTTCGTTAGAAGATTATTCCTGTGCTCGGTATTGCGTTTATATAACTCGTGTGCGACCTCATTTAGCAGTTTAGGATCATTTAACTCGGGATGATACTGTTCTTGATGATCGAGTATTCTCTCTAGCTCATCCTTATATAATTTACGATCTATAGTGTGGACTTCCTTTCCTCTTATTTTAGTTGTGGGATCTTCTAATAGTTTGTTGTAGATATACTCTCCTACTGAGACATTATTATTCTGAATGAGTTGTTCTGATTTCTTTTTGCGAAGTGTCCAATCATTCTCATCAGGTTTACTAAGCGTAATTGTAGTTCCAGTACTGCTTGATTTTTCTGTTACTATAAACTCTATTCTCTTGCCTAACCAATCTGGCATTTCTTTGGCCGAATATTCTGCCACAACATCTTCTCGTAATTCCACCCGAAATGTCTTCTTGCCCCGCTTAACGTTTTCAAGATCAATAACGTTATCTACTACATCTGAGAGAAAATATTTATTAGCATCCGTCTCAAGTGATTTGTCTCCTCGCAACTGAAAATATCCCCTCTTAGTATTGAATTGAAGTATCACCCATGCTAACTCTTCTTTACTTATTTCATGAGTTAATGCCTTTTTCCTTAAATAGTATATAGTCCAATCGTGGGGTACCTTAAAAGAAGGGCCACGCAGCTCTCTAAACTCAGCTAACATTTCCTCGTAGGCTTCATGGAATCTGAAACTACACTTTCTACCACCTATAGTATAAGCTAAAGCATGCTCATGATTCACTTGGAATGCCTTCTCTATATATCCTATTCTCTTGAGTGTTTCGAGAAGACGCTTCCTCCTACCTTTATTTCTTTCTATTAGTCTTCGAACTCCTCTGAAAGAAGTACGATTTGCAGTAGATGACTTCAGGTTACCCTGGTTGAAGTCACTGATTTCCCCTTGTTCCATAGGAAGAATTCTACTTCCCATATCAATGATATTTCCTTTTTTGTTTTCAAAGTCATGTTCGACTATAGCCCAACCAATTGAATTAGTCCCAATATCTAACCCCAATATCTTTTTCATTCCACGTTTTTTACTTACCTTGCTTCTACAATTTGAAGTCAATCACAATAAGGATTATTCCGTTGTGAAAACTTAACGGGCGGGGTTAAATCTCGCCCTTTTTAATAAGTGAGTTATATTTACTCCCCCTGTCGACAGTAAAATAAAAACATTTTCCAACTTGGAATACAGATTCGAAAGACTTTGATCTGTAATCAATAGATATCTCGATTATTGATGATCGATTTCAAGCCATCGTCAAAGAGAAAGGCAGCGAAAATATCAAAGTAGAATTACTCAAACGGATCGTCAATGACGAACTCAAAGTAAGAATGCCTAAAAACATTCGCAAGATGACCAACTTGAAAATGGAGTTGGATAAGGTATTGAGCCAATACCATAAAATAGTATGGATTCGATAGCAGCTATAAAACACCTACTGGACCTCGCCAATGAATTTCAAAATGACGATATCCGAACCAAGCAGTTAGGATTAACAGAAGATGAATTAGCCTTCTACGATCTTCTAACCGCTAATGAAAAGATACTAAATGAAGCTGGTCCTATTCAGGACTTAGTTCATAAGGTTTTGAACTCCGTCAAGAAGAATTTGCAATTGGACTGGACCAAAAAGGAAAATGCACGTGCTGCAATCCGTTTGGCTGTAAAGAAGGAGCTTAGGGGTAAAGTTCCATTCTCGGAATTAGATAAACTACTGAAAGAGGTGATTGAGCAGGCAGAAGGTCAGTATGGGGAGTGGCCTATGGTGGGGTGAGAAGTATGGATATTCATTGCTACACAGAAATACAATACCATAAAGTCACTCAGGAAGATTGGATGAAGAATAGTTTGAATGAAATATTTGAGTAAGGTTTCAGCTTTTCAAAAAGCGCTCCCTCCCATCGACATAAACACTTTCGAGTATTGAAGAAACAATCGAAATATTCTTAAATATTAAAAAAAGGTTCGTAACATAGATTCAGACATAGAATCTACGAATATGGAAATAAAAAATCTTGATTGTCCTGCCTGTATGGGCGAACAAAGTATGCATAAGAGAGCTATTGGTAAATTTCATGGCATTATTGCAGGTATTGGAGTTATTATAGTCATTATCGCAATTATCGACATCTTTTTTTCTATTATGAATGCTCTCACTCCGGGGCTTAATATTGGTGTTGGATTTATTCCGACTATTATATTATTAGCAATTGGCATATTTTTCCAATGGAGCATTAAAGTCTGGAAGTGCTCTCATTGCGGGTACTATGTAAACCGTCATGGCAAATAGAAACTATGTATTGACATGTATTATTTCTCTTCACGTAATCGATTTTCGCATCTTAGGAAAGCCCCTCAAGAAACCAATATTGAGTCACTGGCTGCTGCGAATATAATAGCAGAAAAAGAGCCAACAGGACAGACTTATTATGAAGCTCCAAGTAAGTCAACCCCTATAAAGAAGGAAAATACTCCAAGTGGTCTAACAACTATCTTTTCGAGATTAAGTTCCACCCTCTCCCCAATAAGACATTTGATAGCAAAGAATTTCACTTTGTTCAAAATCACATTGGTGAAATACGGAAAGGGATTATCACTATTTATTCTAATTGTAGCTTTGGGTATCACTGCGACTTATTTAATTCCAACACTTTCTACTGAGGTAAATGAATCAAGTAATACGGTTTCGAAAGATTCAAAAGACAATGGTGTTCATAAAGATCAGTTGCCCGAAACCTCTTCAATATCGAACTTAGAAGATGAGTCAGTTGATTTAGGGCACAAGGATATTGAGAGCCTGATTTATGAAGAGAGTGAAAATGAAAATATTTCAGCTGAAGAACTCTTTAGTCGAGCAAAGACGGCGTATAAGGACAAAGAATATGATGACGCCCTATTATATCTAAATAAACTTCAAAAACTCCATCCCACCAGTCCAATAAATAAAAATAGTGACGCTATTATAAAGACTATTAAAAGTAAACTTTCCTCAAAAAAGGATAATGATAAGAGTCAACCGGTGCTTCGTAGCAATACTCCCGAAAGTCCGACCTCTGATAAACAGGACCAAAACTCAATTAGATACATACAGTTTGTCGCTTCTACGGGTGGAAAGAACTATAGCCACTTGTCAAGTTTAGGAGAAGTCGTAACTGAAAAAGTGCCAAACAAGAATATTTACAGATACAAGATAAAAGGCAGATTTGATAATGAAGATGTAGCTCGTGTTATTTCAGAATTGAAGCTAAAAAGATTTTCGGGTGCATTCGAGAGCAAATAATTGATCTCTCAATGACATTTTTTCTTGTGTTATCCTCTCTTGTTTTCTCTAATTGCACTTATAAAGAATAGCTTCTAAAAGGCAAATAAAGCTCATCGTTCGCCGATTTCGACAAAAGCCATATCAAGATCTTTAATAAGGTCTAAATCTCTTGATGACACCCAATAATCAAATATACAAACCTCGTCTTTTTAGAAATATCAAAATCTACCGCTTACGCGGTATTATTGAATAGTCAAATAGACAAATTGTCAATCCCTGAGACAACGAACAGAAAAACCAAACTCCTTAGAGCTGTCGCTCCTGTAGACATCGCCATAGTAGTAGTCCAGGTAGCGGACCCAGGCATCGGAGGTATCCTCTGTAGCACTCCACCAGTAGCCGTAGTTGCCAACACCGTAGAATAAACCATCTTTTTTACGGTTGCCGCCCGGAAGCCCTGAAAAACCACTCGTGTTAGTGCCATTAACACCATTATTCCAACCACTGGTAGTCTTCATCTTAGTACCTGCTGCTGAGTCCCCTCCCAAGTAATTTACCAATGTCTGCCACTCTGAATCACTCGGTAAATCATCACTCGGTACATGCCAGCCCGATGGACATAGTCCTCCGGGGTCATTCACAGCATGCCAATTGTACAGCTTACCATATGGCAATCCATACGTCGTACTATCGCCTTCATACCAACACCATTTACCATTGGTAGAATTAACAGTCCATTGTGTTACACTATTCGCACTATCTATAGCACTCCCATCACTATAACGTGTCGTTCGTAGATTCTCAGCCATCCACCATTGGGAGCCAATCTTCACAGTACTGTATAAATGTCCATCCTTGTCCATTACTGTGCCTGTACTGTCTGAGGTAAAACTCTCATTCTTATTCCCTAAGGCGTTTAAGATGATCTTGTTTAATGCAGATGATTGTCTTACTATTGATACCTTCATCGTATCCATACTCCCCTCCTTAATATACAGAGAGTCCCCGATAATACCAAAGCCTGTGATCTTCTCATTCACATTGCTCGTATCTATCCGAAACTTGCCGCCGCCATCGCTTAAGGTCAGGCTATCAATCATCAGGGAGATGCTCTGCAATTCATTAGTAGACGAGCTATCCCCATCAGCGACCTTATCCACAGGAAGCTTTACATAGCCGCCTCCCGTCAAATAAATCGTATCGTTCGATATGCTCAATATCTGAAGTTCAGCAAGCGTAGAAACACCTCGTAGACCAAGCGTCCCGTCGGACTGCCTTACGACTACACTATCTGCAGTATTATCTTCTAACATCGTCCCAATCTTCGCCTTGCCAGATATTTCTAAATCTTGGGCAGAAATAACCACCAGGCTCGAAAACAGAATCATTATGAATAGGGAAATTCGCATACTTTTTGGTTTTAAGAAACCCAATATAATATCCTCCTCTAAACAAACAATTAAGAGCAGCCTTCCTTTTTTATATAATTACTACTATAACAAATCGATCGTCTCTTTTTTGAGGCTCTCTCCTACTGTATATTTATAGTCC